>DATGFZ010000537.1:0-50640 GCA_035308805.1 Puia sp.
TGATTTCTTTGCCGATTATATCCTCCGGTTTACTAAGCCCCAATTTTTTCACCAATGTTTCATTGACTACAAATTCGTTTACGGTATCGCTTTTCACATAAGGCCTACCTGCAACAAATGCCAACCCGTAAGTTTTAAAATAATCGGCATCTGCCCACCTCAATGTCGGTTCAAAAATTGTTTCTTTAGGGGAATGATTAAAAGTAAATTCGCTTGTCCAGTCACCGTTATTTGCAGGCGGACTGAAACTAAAACTTACGTTTTGAATGCCGGGTTGGCTTAACAATTCCTGCCGAAGAATATCTATCTTGGAATGACTCAGGCTGTCGCCGGGAAGCGGCACATTTACAATAGCGTTTTTATCAAACCCCATTGGTTGGGTCTGAAAAAAATTCATCTGGCTCAATACAACCAATGTACCGATGATTAAGATTTGTGCAATGGTAAATTGAAGAACAACCAATCCTCTTCTTAACGAAATTCCCCCGGCGGACCTGGAATTTATTTTACTTTTCAACGCATTGACGGGATTGAAGCCAGACAAGACAAGGGATGGGTAAAACCCCGATAATGCCGTTACTGAAATGGCAAGGATCGACAAAAATAAAACGATTAAGGAAACTTGTGGCAAGCCCTGCACCAGAGGAATGGCTAATAACTGACCGAGATAAGGCAAAGCGATCCACGCTGCCAAACAACCAAACGCGATTGAAAAAATGGTGATCAAAAAAGTTTCTCCCATAAATTGAGATACCAACTGACGGCGGCTTCCACCCAATACCTTTCTTATGCCAACTTCTTTTGAGCGGGTAACAGCCTGCGCAGTGGCAAGGTTTATAAAATTTACGCACGCAATCGCCAGGATAAATAAACCGATCAACGCCAGGCCGGTGATTAGTTCTTTGCTGAATGTTCGTTCATTATAATTTTCAAATTTGCTATCGAAATGTATTTGTTTTAGCGGTTGCAGTAAATAGGAAGTTTTGATGCCGGAGTTGTCATTCTTTTCTTCGTGCCTGCTTCTGAAAGCAGGCAATAAGGAACTGATCTGGTCTGCTGAAACATTCGGCGCTAAAACGATTAGACAATTATAGTCACTGGAGGTGCTTCCCCAATCAGTGCTTGTGGAATTATTGTTTGTTTTATACGATATAACAATTTGAAATGGAAAATCGGAATTCAGCGGCATATCATCGATAATGCCGGTAACTTTTAATGTTTCCCTGTTCTCATGTTTAATCACTTTGCCCACAGCATCTTTCCAATTGCCAAAATATTTTTCTGCTATTGTTTTTGAAAGAACAACAGTATTGGGTTCAGCTAAGGAGGTTTTAGGATTTCCCGCCAGCCATTTCGTATCAAGAATATCGAATACCTGTGGTTGAGCATAAAAGATATTCGGTTCTTTAAATTTTTTTCCATTATGATTGTCCGGCACGATGACCAGGTTACCGCCGCTTCCCAAAATGGTTCCAACTGCTTCCAATTGCGAAAACTCTGATCGCAGGGCGTCGCCAACAGGGATAGATACGCCACTGGAATAATCAAGATTTCCAGCCCGGTCAAACTGAGTGACCACCCGGTAAATGCGGTTTTTCTTTTTATGAAAATTATCAAAGCTTGT
Source organism: Puia sp. (assembly GCA_035308805.1). Taxonomy (GTDB): domain Bacteria; phylum Bacteroidota; class Bacteroidia; order Chitinophagales; family Chitinophagaceae; genus Puia. The sequence goes on from DATGFZ010000537.1 coordinate 1,625, forward strand.
TTCAAACTCAATGACAAGGAATATCAGCAGGCAGGAAGCAATGCCGATAGTTAGTCCAAGGACGTTGATAAAAGTGAAGCTTTTATTGCGTACCAAATTTCTGAACGAAGTTTTGAAATAATTTTTTAGCATCGCTGATAATTTCTGATGTATGATGGATTGTTTTGTTTAAACGGTGGGTTCATAATCCCGAAATAAGCACCAATATTATGCCGCAGAAAATGAAATTGATTTTCAATAGGATTATCAGGGAAATAAGGGGATCAGTTCGTAATTGATACAACATGTGTGCGATTTTGATACAAGTTGAATACCCGTCATCTTTTAACGGTTAGACATATCTGCCATACCTGATTACGCGCGGAGCAGGAGATTAATACGCTCATTTCTTAAATAATATTATTTCTATCATGGATTTTGATGAAAAATCTGTGTCATCAGGTTGTACAATTCCGGATGCTTATATTTGAACATGTGAGGTTGTTTAAAGAAATATTCTGATGCAACTGCGAAAAACTCTGCTTTATTGGTAGCCCCATAAATATTGATGTCTGATTGACCTGCCCTGATAGCAGCAATATTCTCTGCCATCAAATTCAGCCAGGGTATAACGAATTGATTTTTCAACAAGTTTTCAGGCAATCCGTCAATGGCACCATCTTCTTTATCCAGTAAATGAACGAATTCATGGATCCCTGTATTTTCATTGCCAGATACATTTTCAAACCCCCTGTACAAAGCAGGTTTTGATAAAATCATCTGCATTTGCATCGCACCATTTCCTACCATTCCGGAGACATCACGTCCTTCGCCGATGGTAGAATAAGTATTTTCATTAAAAGCATCTGCATATAGCAATATATTTCGGAGATTATAGTATCTCCATTCGGGAAAACCAAAAATCGGTATTACTGCGCTCGATGCGATCAGGACCCTGTCGAGGTCAGCTACGCTTGTATTTACTCCTTCGATCCGAATGTAACCCAGAAATTCTTTTATTTTTTCTTCAAATCGTGCCTTGCCCGACTCCTCAAGCGATCGATAAAATACAACGTGTTCTGCCAATAATTTTTTATACTCTTCCGGCAATGGTGTCTTTCGCAAAGGTTTTTTATACCGTACGAATGCGGCGACCACGACAACCAATAGTATGAGAATAAAAACCGGAATCATGATTTTATTTAATCATTCATCCCACAAAAATAATTTTGTTTCAGCATTCATGATTTTTTGATTTCAGGGTCGCCCTTTGAACATCCGGTATTTAGTGGTTGTCGCGAGCACATTAACATGTTACCACCCTGAATGAACTCATACTGAACAAAGGGGACAAGCGTCCATTATTTTTTCCCAGTTCGTCATACAGATGAAATATAAGGTGCCAGGTGTTCGGCATATCTTGGAATAAATAATGCTTGGTTTGCTTTTGATTCAAACAAATTTATAATCGCCCCTTTTTGGATTAGAGAGTAGAGAAAAACGAATCCGGAATGTCTTTTTGTAAATAAAGCTTCAATGAGCATTGACGAATGAGGAAAGTAATCTGTCTAGCGTGGGAGCTGGGAAAGAAGATGAATGAACCATCGTCAATACCTTTTTTGCCAAGAGTTGCATTTCGTTTTTAGCCTTATTTGCATGAGGAGCTATAGCAAAAATACCGATGTTCCCTTGCATGGCCTTTTGCCAATACCAAATGGTGAACCATTGGGGCATTATCAGGAAAATGATTTTCAAATTAGCTGGGACAATAGGTATTCCAAGCGATTTGCAGGCGATAAACCCCTCACTGATACTCTGTACCATCGTTCTTATACTACTTCTTTTCTTACCCAATTGCGCGCTGTCACCATTTTCATTGATAATGGATGCAGCGATACATGCTACAAATACAGCATGTATTTTTAGCCAGGCATTTATTTTGCCACTAACAGATACTTTAAATCCTGCTCTTTCAAAGAGCATTTTTATCTGGCTGATGCAAACAGAATTCTCTCCGTTTATTTCACCGATTGTGGTGTGCTGTTGTTTTATTTGAATATAGTCTATGATATTATTTTCTAAACTTCCTCCTATGCCGGGGAAGCCCAAAACGATGTGTTTTTGCTTCAATTCATTTGTCAATGTCTCCATAATATCCGGGTTATTCAGCATGAACATAATCAATGTAGAGGCATTGTTTCCGTTTAAATCGGGTATCACAGCCTCAAGCTGATCCAACCTGACAGTAACCAATATTAAATCATACCGGTCATTGGTTTCAAGATGCCGAGTTAACGGGACTCTGGTCGTTGTTTGTTTCCCGTTCAAAACATTTTTGATAACTATTCCATTTTGATTTAACGTGGCATAACGTTCGTTTCGGGCAAGAAGCGTAACCTTGCAACCTGCTTCATGAAGCCTTGCAGCGTATATACAACCGATTACACCAGCACCATATATACAGATTTTCATTTTTGGCAAATATAAATTTGAAAATTAATGGGCTTAAAAATAATTCCCGCAAATTTTGATTCGCAACATATTTAATCTTTTCTGCATTCAGATTACGTCCTGGTAATGGATTGTGATGACTCTAATAAAAACACATCTGAAATGATCATGACGCTAAAACATGGTATCGACCGAATTTTATATTTCTGTTTCCGCATTTGCAGGGGGTAAAAAAATGATAAACTTGCAAATCATTCCCAATCGAAACAAGTTGTGGATTATACAATTCATTTCAAATTGACTTCAAAGCTGGCAAATACTTTTATTAATCAAATGTTTTGTATTGGTTTTAAATTTATAGACGCATGAAAAAATAATATTCCCTCTTTCTTGTTGCATTCTTTGGTGCTGCAAACGCACAAGATCCTGATACAAATAAACGCAAACCTCTGTTGATATTTTTTTTTATTAAGGGTTAGCGGTGTTGAGCAGTACTGGAATTAAAAGCGCTTGACAACAAACCCATTTTTGCTGTTTATTCATGGAAGACCCTCCTGGCCCGCAACGCCAATGATAAGAAAATTCAATCAGGACCTCACCACAAACTTTGTCCTCGTTTCTTGGGATCAAAGAAATTCCGGAAAATCCAAATCAGATAACACGGCCAAATTAACGCCTGATTTATATGTAGAAGACGCTCACACCCCCACTTTAATTTTGAGATATGTCTTGCACTTTTTGGAAAGGGGATAATTGTCGGGAACAAATAGGCTGCATCATCAGATGGCGCATACCTTTATCTAACATTTGAAAACCGCGGCATAAAAGGCAATGGAAAATCTCTTACTTACATAGTCGGGGGGATGTGATTGCAAAGGGTTTGCAGATCACTTCGACCTTTTCCCCGTTCCAGGTATGTGAGATGGGATAGAACCTGTATTGCTGCCCCGGAGGTTGCAGGTCTTGGCGCCCAGATACAGAGTTATCATCCCAGACTGTAACCATTCAGGTGCAAGAGATCATTTTGAAAATGGTCATGAAAAGACCATTGCTAAAAAATATAGGCATAAGCGGAGGGATCGTAAATTTCCATCCGTGCTGAACCCACTTCAGATTTTAAGTAAATCGAATATTCGATAATGATTTTGATATCCGTATTTACGTTTCTGCCACTTCTCTTATTTCAACATTTCCATCAAAATTAAAAATTGGACAACCTTTTGAAATTTCAATTGCCTGCTCCAAGGTATCTGCCTTGATGATAATGTAACTTCCAATCGTCTCATTGCCTGTCAAGTAGGGAACGCGGGTGACCTCTCTTGTATTACCAGTTACCATGGCTGCCTCATTTCTTGACAGGCGTTCACCTCCGCCATATACTCCTCTTTTTGCGAGTTCCTCGGTCCAGTTTTTCCAGTTCATGAGCACCTGTTGCAACTGCTCAGGTGATGCTTTTGTAAAATCAAGTCCGCCTCTGAACAAGAATATATACTTTCTCATAATTCGAATTGATTAATTTTTTAAAGAGGGCCTTTCATATGTGGTTTTGGATGCCATTCTTTTGGTTTTAATCTTAAGTCATACCTATGCACTGATGCAATTTTGATGCTGCATTTAAAGACATTATTGGGAAAATTACCAAAACAGTCTTCGGGAATGTGGATAATCGCTGGTCGGACGTCCTATTCCCTTTGATCGGGCGTTGTTTGTAAACCCAACCAAATTAGCATGGAAAGCTATTCCATCCCTAATCTCCAAACGGGATTAGCCATTGCACTGCTGACAACCTGATAACTTATGGTAAATATATTGATCACAAGACTCAAGGGGTTTTTAACGGCGGAAGTGTTGTCTTTTTTGTATTTTTTTTCTTCACTATCCATCTGCTAACGAGTTCCTTTATATTTTTGTCCCTTTCTTTTTTTATCCGGGTGCTTTGTTCCATGAGTACAGCTTTATCCATAAATATACCAATAAACAGTTTAAAAGATGAATTTAAGATACCCCTGTCAATTTTTATGGTCACTGGACGCTTTTTTATTTTCGGCTATACATTGCCGGTAGTATTCAATGACATGGATTAAATCAGCTTGACATTGATTGGATACAGTTTACGAAAAAAGTATTTAATAAATCTTTCCGCATGTTACTCGTTTTTTTAAATAAATCAGTCATCAATCACGCTGCGTGGTATACCCGGTGTTGCTGATCTTATGCAGACAGCCTGATTGCTTCTTTATTTTCACCATTCCCCGATTGCATTGACCGCCCTGAACCATTGTATTACCATATATTTTTCAAATTCAAGAAAATAAAAAGGGCATTCAGTTTCAGTTGGTATCATTCTATAGGAGGAGATTTTTTAAAATTTTTTTGGAAGTCTTAATTAAATCGTAATATTGCGATTAATATGGGACTTACAAAAACAGAGATATTTTCAGATAAGCAAAACAAACTTGCTATGATGATGAAGGCACTTGCACATCCTGCAAGAATTGCGATCATCCAGAGACTTATAAAAGCAAATGCCTGCATTTGCGGAGATCTGGTTGACGAACTTGGACTGGCGCAGGCTACTATTTCGCAACACCTGAAGGAACTCAAAAATGCAGGTCTTATACAAGGAACAATCGAAGGAACCAGCATTTGTTATTGTATCGATGAAAAAGTATGGAGGCAATACAGCAAGGAAATGGAAAACTTCTTTGTGACTTTGCAGGCAAAGGATAACTGTTGTTGATTTTTTTATTTTATTTGATCGCTTTATTGCTATAAAACAATTAAAAGAAAAAATATGTCAGACTTAAAACAAAGGATATTATTCGTATGTATCCACAATTCAGGCCGCAGCCAAATGGCGGAAGCGTTCCTGAAAAAATACGGCAGCGAAAATTTTGAGGTTGAAAGTGCCGGACTTGAGCCTGGGGAACTTAATCCGAATGTGGTTGAGGTGATGAAGGAAGTTGGAATTGACATCAGCAACAATGAAACACAAAGTGTTTTTGATCTATTCATAAAAGGCAGACTTTTCAATGCAGTCATTACCGTTTGTGATGAAGCAAGTGCAGAGAGTTGCCCCATTTTTCCTGGAATGGTCAAAAGAATTGCCTGGTCATTTACTGATCCATCATCTTTTACAGGAAGCAAGCAGGAAATATTGGAAAAGACAGCTGTAGTACGAGACCAGATCGAAAAAAAAGTATTAGAATTTATCAGCAGTGCCAAGGAGCTGATTTTCTGGGTTTAATTATTCACTTAAAAAGATATGATCATGACAAATGAAAATGAATTAAAAGAAATTGTCCGGCTGAAATACAGTGATATTGCTATACAGGATAAAGAAACAAATGAGTCTTCCTGCTGCGGTTCCGGTTGCTGCTCTGATGCAGTGTATAACATTATGAGTGATGATTACACATCAATGAAAGGATATAACCCAGAGGCAGACCTGGGTTTAGGTTGCGGATTGCCAACGCAATTTGCAAAAATTAAAAAAGGAGATGTGGTGATTGATTTAGGATGTGGAGCAGGAAATGATTGTTTTATTGCAAGGGCAGAAACAGGAGAAACTGGCAAAGTGATCGGGATAGATTTTTCCACAGCAATGATCAATAAAGCAAGAGCAAATGCAGAAAAACTTGGTTTTCATAATGTGGAATTCAGACAAGGCGATATTGAAAAGATGCCGGTCAACTCAAACACTGCTGATGTGATCGTGAGCAATTGCGTAATAAACCTGGTACCAAATAAAGATGGAGTGTTCAAAGAAATATTCCGTGTATTAAAGCGCGGCGGTCATTTCAGTATATCGGATATTGTTTTGGTCGGTGACCTTCCGGGGAAAATACGCAAAACTGCAGAGATGTATGCAGGCTGTATTTCCGGAGCAATTCAAAAGCAGACCTATATGGAATTAATTGCTCAGTGTGGATTTAAAAATATTGCTATTCAAAAAGAAAAAGCCATTGTTGTCCCCGATGATATTTTAACCAGCTATTTATCCGCAGCGGAAATAGACCGGTTCAAAAAATCCGGTACTGGAATTTTTAGCGTTACCATATTTGCTGAAAAAAATGATGACCCATGTTGCGACACCGCCTGTTGCCCAAATTAATGCTATGATGAAAAGACTGGCAGGAGAATTTTTAGGGACGTTTGCGTTGGTGTTTTGCGGTACGGGTGCCATTGTGATAAATCAGGAATCGGGAGGGACAATAACACCTCTCGGCATCTCATTGGTTTTTGGATTAATCGTGATGGCAATGATCCTGTCGCTTGGTCATGTTTCAGGCGCACACATAAACCCGGCAGTCACCATTGCGCTTAGCGTGGCAAAAAAATTCAATCGACAAAACATTGTCCCATACATCGCTTCTCAGTTGGCTGGTGCCTGTCTGGCAAGCTTTATTCTTAAAAATTTATTTCCTGCAAACGAATTTTTAGGAGCGACTATACCAAAGGGTTCTGATATGCAATCATTCATTTTAGAATTCATTCTAACTTTTTTATTGATGCTTGTTATTTTGACAAGTACAGATAAGAAGGACCGTTCTGTTTTAGTGCCTGCACTTGCAATCGGAAGCACTGTCGGACTCGAGGCATTATTTGCAGGGCCGATCTGCGGAGCATCTATGAACCCTGCGCGGTCAATAAGCCCAGCGTTGATCTGTTGGCATTTTGAATCGCTTTGGGTTTACATTTTTGCTCCTGTGACAGGCGCTTTAACTGCTTCTTTTGCATTTGTCGTGCTCAAAGAGGGTTATAGCGAAATTTGATTGTGCCAGTTAATTATTTTTTTCGAATACCCATAGAACCTGGATCAACCATGGTGAATGAATGGGCAACCTGCGCAAGGCGTCTTCACCGCCCGGAATACACTTAAAGAAAGTAACTGAGAATTAACCCGAATGACCGCTCCTTTTACATTTTTACTAAAAATAGGCAGTTATTTTTCGCAATAGGACACAAAGTTTGACATGAATGACCCTTGTGTTGGGAAAGAAAAGGGAGCCAGATTTTTTGTACATAGAAAACATTTTCATAGTTTCATTAAAACTTATACACATATGAGAACATTTACTCACAACTTCACTTGTCTTATTATTTTTTCTCTGATACTTTACAGTTGTTCAAAAACGAATATGAGCAACCCCTCTGCAGCACCCGGAACAACCTCCATTACCCCGCATCACTATGGTTTGTTACCTGTGTCGGATGAAGAACTACAGAACGTACCGCTCTTTACTCCCGATATTTTCAACGGAGAAAGAACGACGCTTGGTCTGTCTTTTTCAGGAACGCTCCCATCCAGCTATTTACTGACAACACCCGCGATAAGAGATCAGGGACAGGTTGGATCCTGCACTGGCTTTTGCGGTACTGAGACCAATGAGATACTGAAATATTATAGCGGCGGCGGTTCAGTACCTGGGCAGACCGGGCTTACCGTAGCTTCCGGCATATCCGCTGTTACCAGCAACAAGTTTTCCAGTCCCACCAGCTTTTTTGGTACCGACGGAGCCCTTGCCCCGCTTTTTCTGTATTATGTGGAAAGAGTCTTGATCGAAAAATATTCTATTACCTCCGACCCCGGAGCCAATATGGTCAATATCGGTGAAGCCCTGCAGGGTCTAACGAACAATTCTGGTTCCGGAACAACCCTGGCTGACAAAGGAGAATGTACGGAAGATCTGTATCCTTATCCTTCTCAGATCAACTCACAAGGATATAATATTGCCGGTCCTTCTTCTGCACAATACAAGACAGCTCCAAATTCGGCAGCAATAGCCAATGCCGCAAATTTCATTATCGCCAAACAGGGTGGATCAACTTCAAGCTCAGGTTCTACTACTGAGGGGTATTACTTGATCAGCAGTACAGGGGATACGAATGAAGTAAAAAATGTCAAATACGCTATATTGAACAACAAGCCAGTCATGATGGGCTTTAATGTTTACGATAACTCATCTTATACCATATTTGAAGGACTCAATACTTCCAGCTATATCTACAATCCGCTCATAGCGCAAACAAGCCGCGGAACAACCAGCTATGTACTGAACAGAAGGCTGAGCTTGCTTGGCGGCCACGCTGTTCCGCTGGTAGGTTATGTGGATGACGGGACTCCGTCAACGAGTGCCACGGGAGGTGGATATTTCATCGTGCAGAACTCATGGGGCACACCTTGGGGATATCACGGGCATTTTTATCTGCCTTACTCCGTACTGAGGAACTCTTCGGTGGTGAGCAATGGCAGCCTTTATGTTATGGTGAATTAACCGGACAATCATAATATGTAAGCGCATCGGACTAAGGAGCGTACAGGGTTACATTAGACCCGGAACTTCTTTACCGATGCTTTTCTTTATGTGGGAATACCGGCTGCACCATGATTTGCCTGGAATAAGACAAAAACCATCAAAATAAAATTCATGATTTAAACTTATAAAATGCAAGCGAACTTTTATTCGGATGATAGGAGTATTGTTCTTAGACAAAAACTTTGGGAATCGATTGATCAAACTGTATACCCTCGAATGGTTTGAAGAAAAAGAGACTGGCTTTTTTCGAACATTTATTACCGCTAACCTACCGATTCATTTTTGCCATGTCACTGCCTGATTAGAATCTGATTGATCCAAAAAATAAAACCCGCCTTAAGCGGGTTTGTGAAAAGAATTGCTTTGGCTACAATTAATCTTTTGCTGTTGCCGGACTGATGACCGTAGATATTTCAGTGATTACATTTGCCGGGAATCCCCCTTTTTTAGCATGTTCACGGATCAGCTCTTCATTCTCTGCTTTGTAAACACAATAGATCTTGTCCCCCGTCACATAGCTTTGTATCCATTGTATCTGGGGCCCCATTTCTTTGAGGACACTGCAGGATTTTTGCGAAATCGATTTTAATTGTTCTGGAGTTAGTTTACCAGCGTCTGGGATGTCTCTTTCGATGAGATAAGTTTTCATTGTTGTTGATTTGTTTATTGAATTATTGGATGTTGTTGTCTGTGCCTTGGAAGCGTAACTGCCAAAAAGCACTAAAGTAACCATGATCAGGCGGTTGATAATTGTTTTCATAAACATGTGTTTTTGTTATGGTGATGAATCATCAAATATACCTTCAACAATTACCGGGAGGCTATAACAATTGATTCAAAAAATGGTACATGGCATGAAACAAATCGTTCAAAAAATGGAAAAAATCGGTCATTCGTTTAGAAGATGATCAATGCAAGAGCTCAAGATACTCCATCGGAAGCAGGCCATATTTCTTTTTAAAACATTTGGTGAAATAGGAAGCACTGGTAAACCCCGAATCAAAAGTGATCTGGGCAATATTATAATGCATTTTTTTCATGAGCTCTTTGGCATTTTCGAGCCTGTATTCTTTCAAGAGCAAATTGGGAGATAATCCGGTTAGGGATATTGTTTTTCTGTATAACTGGGACCTGCTCATTGTCATGGTATGGGCGTAATCAGTGATATCAAATTCCGGATCCTGCCAGTTTTCCTCCAACTTGCTGAATAATGCCTCCAGCAGGTTTTCGTCCATCGGCGACAGCGTGAAAAGATCTTTTCTGCGCTTGTGAAAAAAATCCTCTGATACCAGTTCCTTTACCGAGGTCGTGATCCCAATTTGGAAATCCTTTTCAATCATGCAAAGGTTTGCTGCAAATTGTATCGTATCACCAAATAAGTTGTTGCTTTTTTCAACAGGCTCACCTGCATTGATGGCTATCCTGAAACCGAATGCGTCATCGTGCCTCTTTTGAATATCCTGGCGAATGTCGAGCGCGCAGGCAACCGCTTTGGTCGCAGAAGAGAATGAAATAATAAATCCTCCACTCTGATGTTCCGCTTCTCTGCCCGCATGATGAATAATGTTTTTCCTGATGATCTGATGATGACTGCTCAGCAACTCATTGACTTTTTCTGGGCCCAGTTTATAAGTAAGTATGAGGGGGTCGGACATCCGGGTAATTAATAAAATTCGAAAAGACGGGTCTGCAAACACTTTCAACCGATCTTCGGATATCTCTGCATTTTCCGGATCATATATCCTTCCCAAAAATGATTCTACCAGCGTGTCCTTTACTTCAATTATTTTATTGGGGATCAGACCGTGGGCTTTGCTGTGCATTTCTTCGACAGCTTTCTTGTTGGGCGCATCTATGAGGCAAAAAATTGTTTCCCTCAATTCATCGATCCAGTAGGTCATTAATTTACATCCATATTCTTCCTGTAGGGCCAGATCCTTCTGATGTGCCTCGGCAACATTCCGCGCTTTAACGCCTGGCACAATGTGTACGTCCATGTAAATGGGCATTGCTGTGATTTTTGAATCTTGATCAAGATAACACTTTTTCCCTTTTCTCCGGCTGCTCAACTACTGATAATGGAATCAGTTGAAACTGGATGCGGACGTCAGCAGTATTGTGGGACGACATAATCTGTCTTGCTAGGGGAATCGAAATGGTTTATTCAATCGGGATGCAGGTAAAATAAAAAGCCTCTCAAATCGTCCGATTTCAGCATTTAAAAACGTTGACTCAACCCGCAACAGGGACGGGCAGTGATTTTTTTCTAAACAAACGGACGATTACGGGCTGGTAGACTGACTCCAGCAAATAACTGGCAATCGCCACGACGATTATCCCTGCAACTATGTAGAGTATTTTATTTTGGATAACAGAACCGAGAAAATAGAGAATTGGATAGTGGATGATATATAATGAATAGGAATATTTCCCAGTGATCGCGCCGGAGCGCTGAACAAAGTCGAGGAATTTCTCTTTCAGATTCAATCGACCTATAATGTAATATCCAAATACCAGGGCAGTAGGCAAAATCGTATAAGCAATTTTACTGGAGAATTTGCTGGCATCGTGCTTCAAAAAAAGCAGAATTCCAAAAAAGACATAGGCCGCAAGGATATACCCTATTCCTATTTTAAAGCCTTGAGGTTTTTCCTGCAGGCAAAGTCTAAAAAAAGGCGCAGCCATTAAGGCGAATAGTAAATAATTCAAAGGGTCATAAGGCAAATTAAAAAGATGGAGCCTGGAAATAATCGGCAGCATTCCAAAACTCAGAATTGATGCGTAAGTACTTGCATAAAAATATCTCCTGTATGCGTATATGAAATATCCCACTATCCAAATGGTTGAAAATGACAGAATAAAAACAAAATGTCTTTCGAAATCAGTGATGATGTCTGAATAATATAAAGGAATAGTTACCATGGCTATTAAGAACCATAACCATACTTTCTTGCTAGTCCCTTTACCAATGCAAAGCAGGAAGATGAGATAGAACGTCATTTCAAAAGTCAGGGTCCACAAAGGCAGGTTTGTTCTGAAACTCGTCACGATATATCCCTGTATGGTACTGATCATGAAAAAATTTCCAATAATTCTTCCTGGAGATGGTGTAGGCATTTTAAGGATCAGGATGACGATCAATGCGGTCAGCACACCAACTATAAATTGAGGAAAAAGACGCAAGGCCCTGTTGACGAAAAACTGCTGCTGCGTCTTTGGTTTTCGCGTTTGCGAGATGTTGATAACGCAACCCGACAATAAGAAAAATATCATTACAGAATCGGTGCCCACATATTCGATCATGAAATGTGTCGGATTATCTGTTATTGGTGGAAGCAGTTCAATGGTGTGAGCCAGGAATACAAGTATTGCCACCGTTCCCCTAATAAATTCAAGGTATAGTTGTTTTGGTTGTTGCAACCTGAGTTTGATGGGGGGACCAGGGTTAAACATATATTTTGCTGAAATGACAAGTTACTTAACGTACAGCGCGCATTAATATTTTGAGATCAAGCATCGGTGACACAATTTTGGGAAAACGATTGAGACAGCAAATGCCACATATCTATCAAAGGCTCAGTAATGAGTTTGGTCACAATTCGGTGATTGAAGATCTTATTTTGGATGAGTACCGGAATAAATGCCGGGGAATACATGTTTTATTAGCATTTTTTGTGGCGGGCTAAAATGAAAAAGCCCGTAAACACTTCATTTTACGGGCTCTTAATGAATTTGATAGCCGTTCCAGCGGAGAGGGAGGGATTCGAACCCTCGGTACAAGTTTAAGCTCGTACAGCGGTTTAGCAAACCGGCCCTTTCGGCCACTCAGGCACCTCTCCCTATTTTAAAGGAAGCAAAAATAAAATTAATAATTGATAAATAACAATTGAAAAGGTTTTTTCGAATGAATTGTGAACAGGGAATCCCCTTTTTATCGGAAATGTTGCTTAATGGAATTCTCACCGCTGCATTCAAAATAAAAAAACTCATTCGTGAATGAATGAGTTCCTGTATCGATGGTATCGAAAAATTTTACATTGCTTCCAACTGCACTTTTTGTTGCAGCTCAGTTACATTTTCGCGGAACAAACTATCCGTGTCCATCAAATCTTTTACAGTTTGGCAGGAGTGAATCACCGTAGTGTGATCCCTTCCGCCAAAATGTTCACCGATGGTTTTTAAAGAATTTTTTGTAAATGCTTTTGCGAGAAACATGGTTATTTGCCTTGCCTGTACGATTTCGCGTTTGCGGGTTTTTTGTAATAGTTTGTCGTAAGGCACATCGAAAAACTCACACACCATTTTCTGTATGGTTTCGATGGTAATTTCTTTACTGTTTGTTTTTACAAAATTGCGTAACACTTTCTTTGCCAATTCAAGATCTATTTCTCTTTTATTGAGCGAAGATTGTGCCAAAAGGGATATTAATGCCCCTTCTAACTCTCTCACATTACTGCTTATATTGTACGCTAAATATTTAACAACTTCTTTAGGCATATCCAATCCGTCATTCTTCATTTTTCTTTCTAAGATCTCTATGCGCGTTTCATAGTCTGGTACCTGCAGATCCGCGCTCAATCCCCAGCGGAAGCGGCTCAATAATCTTTCCTGGAGGCCTTCCAGATCTTTTGGTGATTTGTCCGAAGTTAATATCAATTGTTTCCCCGACTGGTGCAAATGATTAAATATGGCGAAGAATGCATCCTGGGATTTTTCAGCACGATTGAAAAATTGTACGTCATCAAGAATCAATACGTCTACCAGCTGGTAGAAATGTATGAAATCATTGATCGCATTATTTCTGCTATGATCGATAAATTGATTAATAAATTTCTCAGAACTTACATACAAAACAACTTTGTTGTGGTGGGTGCGTTTAACTTCATTCCCTATTGCCTGAGCGAGATGTGTTTTGCCAAGTCCGACTCCGGCATAAATCACCAATGGATTAAAAGAATTGCCACCGGGTTTTTCAGCCACTGTTTTTCCTGCCCGCCGCGCTACACGGTTGCAATCGCCTTCAATAAAAGAATCGAATGTATACACCGGATTCAACTGTGCATCTATATGCATCTTTTTCAATCCGGGAATTACAAATGGATTTTTAACGGGATTGTTAATAATGAGCGGAAAATCCATTTCATTGTTTACAAAAGTTTTGTAACCCTGACCAGGAACATCCATAGTTAATGGTTTGTTTTGATTATTTCCACTATCAACCATAATACGATATTCCAATCGCGCATCTTTTCCTAAAAGCCTGCGTAATGTTTTTGCCAATAACGAAACATAATGCTCTTCGAGATATTCGTAAAAGAATTGACTGGGAACCTGGATAACTAAAATATTATTTTTTAATTCGACAGGTCTGATTGGTTCAAACCAGGTTTGATAATGCTGCCATTCTACAATGTCTTTGATTATTTCAAGGCAATTATTCCAGACTTTTTCAAACGTTTTTGCCATTATTCAATAAGCAGTTTTATAGATCAAATTTTTCAATGATTTTTTTCCAAACATCTTCAAAGTAAACGTGATTAATTTCATGCAGGGCAACGAATATCAAAATTTTTTATTGAAAAAAAAATTTTTTATTAACTTGTTTTTTTACTTCTTAAAGAAGATTAGAATAAATAAAATTTCTCCTTAAATTTTTTGATGAATTTTATTATTTATCTTGTTCATCTACCGCACGTAAGATGAAATGAAATAATTCATCAACAAGTAAAAAAAATTTTCGGGTTTTTTGCCCGAAATTATCTTGGTTTATTTTGGTAAGTGAATTTTGTTTTTAATAAGATAAGAAGGCGGATCTTTGCAGGTAACCTTTTAACTAAAATCAATTCAGTTATTCTTTGAAGATACAATAATTTTTTTTGGGATTTAAACTTTTAAAAAGAAATTATTTTATAATTTAATTAGTCCGTTTTTAGGTTAAATACCTGACACGATGCAAAAAATATTTCAACTAAAAATACTTCCTTCTGAATCAGAAAATGCTTCTGTAATTAAGCAACACGCAGCAATTGCATGCGGACATCCGGTATCGGAGATAACCGGATTTATGATCACTAAGCGTTCCATCGACTCCCGCGCAAAACAAATTTGGATCGTATTGACTTTGCAGCTTTTTATCAATGAACCTTTTGAAGATAGAAAATCAGTAGTTGTTAATTTTCAGGATGTAACTCAAAAAAGAAAAACTGTCATCATAATAGGCGCCGGACCGGCAGGATTATTTGCCGCTTTAAAATTGATTGAGCTTGGGATCAAACCAATTATTTTAGAAAGAGGAAAAGATGTTCGTGCCCGGAGAAGAGACCTGGCTATATTAAATAAGACAGGAATAATTAATGAGGAAAGTAATTATTGCTTTGGTGAGGGAGGGGCCGGAACTTATAGCGATGGGAAACTCTACACGCGCAGTTCCAAGAGAGGAAATGTCGATCGCATATTAAATTTGTTTGTGCAATTTGGCGCGGAGAAAAATATTTTATCTGATGCACATCCCCATATCGGTACAAATAAATTACCGCATATTATTACGGCGATTAGAAAGCAAATTGTGGATTGTGGCGGGATTTTCCTGTTTGAGACGAAAGTTGTTGATTTTGTCATTGGGCATGATAAAATTCAGGCGGTGAAAACATCCGGTGGGAATTCGTTTACGGCTGATGCAATCATAGCAGCAACAGGGCATTCGGCAAGAGAAATTTTTAATTTGTTACATGAAAAAAAAATATTGATTGAAGCAAAACCTTTTGCCTTGGGCGTTCGCATTGAACATCCTCAAAAATTAATTGACAGCATTCAATATCACAATGCAGTCCGCAATGAACATTTGCCTCCGGCATCATACAGTTTGGTCGATCAAATAAATAAAAGAGGGGTATTTTCTTTTTGCATGTGCCCGGGTGGCATTATTGCGCCCGCCTCTACAAAAAACAATGAATTGGTTGTCAATGGATGGTCTCCGTCAAAAAGAAATAATCCGTTTGCCAATTCCGGAATCGTAGTAGGTGTTGATGAAAAAGATGCCTTGTGCTATTTTAAAAAGAATAACACAGCGTATCTTAAAGAGAATTCGCTTTTGCTGATGCATTTTCAACATGCAGTAGAACAAAAATCTTATGATGCAGGTGGTGGAAAATTTGTTGCCCCTGCCCAACGCATGACTGATTTTGTCAGCAATATTATGTCTTCTTCATTACCTGGCTGTTCTTATTTGCCGGGGATAAAATCTGCTTCTTTAAGAGAAGTGCTTCCGGATTTTACTTACGAATGTTTACAAAAAGCATTTGTTACGTTTGGAAAAAAGATGAAAGGCTATTTTACTCATGAGGCAGTTGTAGTCGCCACAGAATCGCGGACCTCTTCGCCTGTTCGTATTCCCAGGGACAATCTTCAACTGTATCATCCGCAAATAAAAAATTTTTATCCCTGCGGGGAAGGTGCAGGTTACGCAGGTGGCATCATGAGCGCAGCAATGGATGGAGAAAAAGTGGCCGAGCAAATTGCAAGAATATTGTGCTAATGAAATATTTCCTGCAAAAATGTTTAATGGAAAATTTATCCCCCCGATACCTAGCAGACGCTTTTCATGGACCAGCCGTATCATTTTTTCTTGAGATCAGGACATTTTTTTCGATGAGCTTGTTATGCCTGTATGCTTCATTTTGGGATGTTAATTCTATTTTATCCTCCTTGGTAAATGAAGTGGGAAGTAAATTGCTTAAGTCGGGCTTCCCCGCATCGACCCAGCAGGTGAACCAAAAATCCGAAACCATATTAACAGACCGAATCAATTGATCATTAATGGACCGGCCTAATTTTTTACCGTATGCTTTTGCAAATTCATTGGTGTAATTTTTAAAGAGTTTTCCATTTTTTGAAAGTGTATGAAATTTTGTTGAATCACTAAACATCTTTGAAGTTTCGGTTTCCAGGGCGAAAATATTTTTTAACAAATGATGCGCGGTTCGTATCCCATTCCAAATCGTTTCCTCAGGATTGTTGAGATAAGCCGCCTCGTGCCGGGCATACAAAATATATTGATTCAATTCGATTTGTGGTATCTGGGTTTCCCATAGTGCGTGAATGCCATTTTGTTTGCTCAACTGACCATCATAATTCATCGTTGTATGAAGCGGAACGTTTGCGTCACTTACATAATGACATAAATCGCCGGCATAAAATAAAATACTGTCTGCGTTTCTGCCACGCATGGCATTGGTAAGATCATTCTTTTCCATGATCACTTCATAAGGAATATAACCGTACTTGATCAGGGTATCCTTAGAATAAGTTCTGACTGCATCATCCCAGTCCAAGGGCATTTTCCATTCGGAAGAATCGCCATACATTTCAAGATCAATAAAATGCTTGGGAGCCTCGGCTCTCTCTGCGTTTCGGCGAATATCTGGTTGTATGGATTCTTTTAAGAGGGGAGAAAGATTTTTAAAAAAGAATGGTTGCATTTTTTTCGGGAGTTGGTATATCGCTACCTGACAAATCGTTTGATGGACTAAATACCCCCAACTGCCCAGACTAAACAGGATACAGAATACTATTATCGTTCTGTAAATCATTTTGACGGGTCTCATGGATGAAAAATTTTCTGTAAAACTCCGTCAAAAAATAAGAAATGGAGAAGCATTTATCAAATGATTGTGTAATGACTCAAAATGTTTATCATTCATCCCTTTTTTTAAAGGGTATCTAATTTTGTAAACTATATTTGGCAAATAAATAATTCACCTCATGAATGTTCTCGAAGTAAAAAACCTGAGAAAATATTTCGCTACACAAAAAGCTGTGGATGATGTCAGTTTCGGGCTACAAAAAGGTTCTATATTCGGTTTGCTTGGACCCAATGGTGCCGGTAAAACGACACTAATAAGAATGATAACCGGAATTTTTTATCCTGATGAAGGTGAGATTTTCTTCGAAGGGAAAAAATTTGATCCCACTAACGATGCAATGAAAATTGGCTACATGCCTGAGGAACGTGGCCTTTACAAGAAAATGAAAATCGGAGAGCAGGCCGTTTTTTTATCGAGATTAAAGGGATTGACTAAAGACCAGGCCATTAAGAATGTAAAAGAATGGTTTATAAAATTTGAGATGCAAAGCTGGTGGAATAAAAAAATTGAAGATCTGAGTAAAGGGATGGGACAAAAACTGCAATTCGTTATTACCGTTTTGCATGAACCGAAACTCATTATCCTTGATGAGCCGTTTAGCGGACTCGATCCTGTAAATGCAAATCTTATTAAGGATGAAATTTATAATCTCGCACAAAAAGGTGCCACGATTATTTTCAGCACACATCGTATGGAACAGGTTGAAGAAATTTGCGATCACATTATTCTTGTCAATAAAGGGAGGAAAATTGTTGATGGCAGCGTTGCCGGCATTAAGCAACAGTTTAAAGAAAACCTTTTTGAAATAAGTTTTGATAAATCTCCTGACACTGAATCCAGCCACGCATTTGAAGTGATTGGCAAAAAGGAAAATGGCCTCATTGTTAAAATTAAAGACGGATATACATCAAATAATGTCCTCCAATTTTTCATTCAGCAAAATTCCGGTATTGTTTCATTCAGTGAACTTTTACCTTCTTTAAATGATATCTTCATCAAAGTAGTGGAAGGGACCCCGCTTGCCAGACAATTTCAACCTGTAACTGCCTAAAAAAAATTTATGAACAAGATTCTTATTATTTTTCAAAAAGAGTATCTCACGCGCGTTCGGAATAAAACTTTTATTATTTCCACTTTTTTGTTACCGATAATTATTGCATTGTTTATTGTAGCGATTGTTTATTTTTCAGTTCATAATTCTGAAAAAAATACCATTGCAGTCAATGATGCAAGCGGAGCTTTTCTTAACAGCCTGAAAAGTGATTCATCACAGGTAACATTTGTGTACGACAATGATATTACAGCTAATAATTTTTCGCAAAAAGGGTATGCGGGCGTATTAATTATTCCAAAGCAGGGCAATATTTTGAAAGACACCATACGGCTGATCTCAGAAAAGCAATTAGGCATTACAAATGAAGAGTACATAAAAGGACAATTGGGCTCGGCGTTGCAAAAAAAATTATTCAGTGAAAAGAAATTTGATAAAAACGCCGTTGATTCTATTCTCGCTACTTCGGTAACCGATGTCTATGAATTTAGCGCGTTCCAGCAAAAAGAAGGAAAAATGCAACAGTCGAATTTCTGGCTCGCTTATGGAATAGGTTTTACTAGTGGCATGATAATTTATATTACCATGATGATTTACGGAATGATGGTTATGCGTGGCGTGATGGAGGAAAAAACAAATCGCATCGCGGAAGTGATGGTGAGTTCAGTAAAACCGTTTCAGATGATGATGGGAAAGATTACCGGCATCGCAGCGGTCGGACTAACCCAATTTTTAATGTGGATTGTTTTAATAATCGTGTTGTCGTCCCTCACAACTGCGTTTTTGCCCCATGATACATTGCAACAGGTGCAACATGCATCGCAAAATATGCCCAATGCAAATTCAGCCCAGAGTGGTGAAGCTATTTCAAAAATTGGTGAAATAAAACATGCGCTTTCCGGCGCCAACTGGATATTGATTGCATTTTGTTTTGTGTTTTATTTTACCGGCGGCTATCTTTTTTACTCCTCTTTGTTTGCGGCTGTCGGCAGTGTAGTTAATGAAGACGCACAGGAAGCCCAATCACTTTCATTGCCACTCACGATGCCCATTGTTCTCTCGTTTGTCATCATGACAACGTCGATCTATGCTCCATCAAGCAACTTGTCTGTCTGGGCAAGTATCATTCCATTCAGTTCGCCAATCATCATGATGTCCCGGATTCCTTTCGGAGTTCCCGGCACGGTTCCCTGGTGGCAACTCGGTTTGTCCATGACCTTATTGGTAGCAGGATTTTTATTCACCTCCTGGCTTGCAGCAAAAATTTATCGCACTGGTATTCTATTATACGGCAAAAAACCAACCTGGCGGGAAATGCTCAAATGGGCGTTGAGAAAAGGATGATCCGTCAACTTTCTTGATACCAGCATTGGTTTTCATCGCATTCTAGTTGCCCTGCCCATTAAATTATTCGTTTTCCTCCTGATATAAAGAAAAAAGATCAAGTCGTCAATGTTCCGAATGAGCAAGATGCTTTTTGGCGGGTCAGCGGCAAAATATATCCCTGCAGATATCATTGATTTTTCCGCAGTTTTCCCAGCAAAGATTCATTCCCGCCTGTGCGACATATATTTTACGCTGACCGGATGAAAATAATATTTTATAGACGTCCAGGATTCTCAAATTCATTTTTAATGTAAATTAATGGTATGAAAAAATGTTTATCTATCCTAATTGCTTTCACTTTTATTACCAATGTCAATGCGCAAATAATCATTCAAAAGGATCCCATGATTGAAAGAATGGTGAATGAAGTAAACGCGGACAGCTTAAAATCTTACATTGATAAATTAGTAAGCTTTGAAACACGCCACACATTAAGCACAACGATTGATGCAAAAAAAGGAATTGGCGCAGCGCGTGCTTGGATAGTGTCTGAATTCAGAAAATTTGCAGTCAACAATAAAAACATGGCAGTTGAATTAGACAAATGGATTTTAGCGGCAGATGGGAAGCGAGTTGATGTAAACGCCGATATGGGAAATGCGATGGCTATTTTACATGGAACTGATACGTCAGATAAACGAATTTTTATTATCAGCGGCCATATGGATAGTCGGGTTACTGATCCGTTGAACCGCGCATCAGAAGCGCCTGGCGCAAATGATGATGGCAGCGGAACTTCTGCTGTCATTGAATGCGCGCGTATAATGAGCAAATATTCTTTTCCGGCTACAATAATTTTTGTTGCGGTATGCGGAGAGGAGCAAGGTTTATTCGGCAGTGAACATTTGGCTGAAAGAGCGAAACAAAATAATTGGGATGTCGAAGCCTTGCTTAATAACGATATTATGGGAAGTAACAACAGTAATGAAACCAATATAATAGCCAATAACAGCGTGCGCATTTTCAGTGAAGGATTGCCAGCTTATGAATTGGATAAAAAAGCCGCATCAATCCGGCAGTACGGGTTGGAAAATGACGGTGAAAGCAGGCAACTGGCAAGATATGTAAAGGAAATCGGGGAGCGATATGTAGCCAATCTTGATGTAGTGATGATTTATCGCGCCGATCGTTTTTTGCGTGGAGGTGATCATATCCCTTTTTTGCAAAGAGGATTTCCTGCGGTGCGCATTACTGAAATGAATGAGAATTATAATCACCAGCACCAGGACATTCGCATTGAAAAAAAATTGCAGTATGGAGACCTTACTGAATTTTTAGATTTCGAATACTTGCGAAAAAATACGGCCCTTAACCTTTGCAACCTTGCAAACCTCGCAAAATCCCCCTCCCGGCCGCAGGAAGTAAAAATTGATGTAAAAAATCTTTCCAACTCCACTTATCTATACTGGAAACCTGTTTCGGCCGGCAAAATAAAAGGCTACTACATATTGATGCGTGAAACAACTTCCTCACAATGGCAAAGAAAAATATTTACCACGCAAACAGATATCCGTTTGCCCTATTCCAAGGACAATTATTTCTTCGCCGTTCAGTCTGTAAGCGAGGATGGTAACGAAAGTCTGCCGGCTGTACCTGTGCTGGGGAGGTTAATCCTATTGTTAAAATAAAAATATTTTTTTGACAGGATGCAACATTTTACGAACCACATCGTACTTTTATACGAATAACATCGTATATAACTAACTTCTAAAAAATCCTTTATGTCAATTCACTTTAAAACAAGACATTGGCTTTTTGCCCTGGTCCCCGTAGGCATTGCTGTTACAACCATTGCCTGGCAAAATGCGGGTAGAATAAACTCAAAAAATAACCATCAAACACAGGATACAGTTCCTGCAAACCCTCATCACCGTGAATTTGATGATATGCAGGATGACGGAGACCTTGATAAAGCCATGCTTAAACTGGGTGAGGCGTTAAAGCATATCAACACCAAGATGGACGATATTGACTGGAATAAAATCCAGGAACAAATTGAGTCCTCCATGGACAAGGTTAACGAAGAAATGAAAGATCATGAATTGGACATGGCCAAAGTGCAGCGCCAGGTTGATGATGCGATGAAAAATGTTGACTTCGAAAAAATTACCAGAGAAACGACCAGGGCTATGCGGCATCTTAATGAATATCTTGATGCTGACAAATTAAATGAAGAAGTAGAACGCGGACTCCAGGCTGCAAAAGAACAAATGAACAGCAAAGAATTTCGCGAAAGGCTGGATGCTGCTAAAAAAATAAATTTGGATGACCTGAGAAAAGAGCTGGGAAATGTAAAAAATGAAATGGAGAAAAATAAATTGGATATAAAAGAACAAATGAATAAGGCTAAAGAAGGAATTGAAAAAGCAAAAAAACAATTAGAGGGCTATCGGCAATTAATTGATGGCCTGGAAAAAGAGGGTCTCATCGACAGCGATCAGGACTACAGTATAAAATACAAAGACGGAGAACTCTTTGTCAACGGGAAAAAACAATCACAGGAAATAACCGACAAATTCAAGGGTTATTTTGAAGAAAATAATACCAGAATTTATAAAAAGAACGGAAGGTTTACCATTGATACAGACTAAACCTCTCATGTGTAGTAGAAAAACGGGACTGTTCTCAGCCCCGTTTTATTTTTTCTGGCTAACAATAAACGAGGGATAGTCCTAAATAGGCCAAAATCAGATACCCAAAACTTAATTCATCTCCAGCATTCTCAAAAGCGGGTATTCATTCTCATCCGGGTTTCCGGAAATATTCTCAGGTGAAAATTCGATATTTACTTTAACAGCTGCCTTTTCTTTTACGGCAACGTTCGATTTTTTATATGACTGATATCCCTTTTTTTCAAACTGAATAGTTACCTGGGCACCGCACAATTGAGTAAAACTAAAATAACCGTCAGCGTCGGTAGTCACTTCTTTTGAAACATTCAAACCGGGAATACTCGCTGAAACAACAACTCCTGAAACCGGCTTTTTTGTTATTGCGTCAGTAACATATCCATGAAGGCAAATTTCTGATTTACCATCGGTCCCTTTTGCTTGCAGACCAAATGGAACTAGTAATGCAAAAAACAAAACAATTTTGATCTTTTTCATAACGCAGTTTTACATTTTATGTAACGGTTGAGATAAGGATTCTGCAAACTCCGCCCAGATTTGCTGAACAATTTTTGCAGCAGGTAAAATATCTTTAATTAAAATACTCGATTGACCAATTTCCAGTTCGCCGTCATCTAAATTCCCTTCAAACATTCCTTTTTTTGCCCGGCCTTTTCCAAGTAATTGTATGAGTTCTTCTTTCGAAGCTCCTCCAGCTTCTGCTTTCTGGATCTCTTGAAAAAATGTATTCTTTATCATGCGAACAGGAACAATCTGCTTTAATGACAACATGGTATCACCCTCTGTTGCATCTACCACGGCTTGTTTAAATTGCAAATGCGAAGATGCTTCCTCGCTCGCCACAAACCGGCTTCCCATCTGCACGCCTTCAGCTCCCAATACCATAGTCGCAAACATCTGCCTACCTGTTGCAATTCCCCCTGCTGAAATTACCGGAATTTTTACATTATTACAAACTGCAGGTGTTAAAACTATAGTTGTCGTTTCTTCCCGTCCGTTATGACCCCCGGCCTCAAAACCTTCAGCTACCACAGCATCACACCCGGCATCTTCGGCTTTTTTAGCAAATTTGCTGCTGCTCACAACATGGACAACGATAATTCCTCTTTCCTTTAATACGGTTGTCCAGGTGGCCGGGTTACCGGCTGACGTAAAAACTATTCTTATTTTTTCTTTGATGATGATGTCCAGGTGTTTTTCAACCTCTGCATACAGCAATGGGACATTTACTCCAAATGGCTTATCCGTGGCAGCCTTGCACTTCCTGATATGTTCCAGTAGGACATCCGGTTTCATGCTTCCGCTGCCTATTAAACCCAGGGCGCCGGCATTGCTTACGGCGCTTGCGAGTTTCCAACCGCTTGCCCACACCATTCCGGCCTGGATAATTGGATAGTCCACTGCAAATAATTTGGTGATGCGGTTTGAAAAAGGAGTCACAGAAAATTTTGATTGATGAATTTACTGTGAAAGTAGGAAAATGTGGAAATCCTGAAAGCTTAACCATTGATTTTTGATTTATAAATTTAATCGGATCAATAAATATAGTTTTGCCACAAGCAACTAAAATTCAGGAGCTTTCGTCCTCCACATTTATGGAGGATTAGGTTTTTTAGCGACGATTAACCTTTCTGCTTATGAAAATATCATTCTTGCTTCCTTTTTTTTTATGCACCTATTATTTTGCCCGACCACAATCTTCTGTAAATATTTCATCGGGAATATCCCGGGATGTTAACAATACAAGCAAATCATTTTATCATATTCCTGTGTCTTTTCAATGGAAGCCTTCTTCAAACCCACATGGAATATTTTTTTTTGAATTGGATGAAGATATTCCGTTTGTTGCAAGAGGTGCCGGTAATGCGTACACGTTAAATCCTGCGCTACCGCAGGAAATGATTTTGCAGGAAATGATAAGGGCTTATATTTTTACAGCAAGCATTGGTTTTAGAATTCATTTATACAGTGATAAAAAGTTAAATAATATTTATATAAACTTATTGCCATTTGGTATATCTACCCAACATTTTAAAATTGAATATAAAAACTACGACAATAAGAACTACGAAATATTAGATCCGGATGTAAACTTAAAAAGAACGAGTGTGGTGATGTCAATGTCTGCGGTATATAATTTTCATAACCATTTAATGCTGATGTTTCATGTACAAACACCATTGTTTGCAACTACCGGGAGTTATCCCCTATCCTACAAATTTGTAGCGCCATTACAATTGACATTTGGATATAACTTCTATTACAATAAAAGAAAATGAGAAAATTAATTTTTATTATTTTAAGTGTGTTGATGCTAGAATCGTTAACATGCAAAAGACAAAACTTATACTCCGACATTGATGATCCCGGATTAAGTCGATTTACTTCTTATGGATACAATACGGCTACTGAATATATTAACGGGTCACCTTACATTAATCCTTTTTCCGTTTTTTCAGGAAACAACCTTGCTTCTGTTCAAAAAATAATCACGACGACCAGTTTGGATACGCTTTCTATATCCTGGAGATTAGGACAAATGATAGTTCCAAACCCTTTAATCCGGATTACAGAAATATTTCATTTTTAATGCCGATACCAAAATCATTCACAATAATGGATTTTTTAGCTTTGAATGGCCAGAGGATTTCGTCGAATACAAACAAAATAGCAATTGAGGCATTTAATGATACCACCTTTGAATTGTTATCCGGAACCGGAAATATTTACTTTGTGAAAATA
This sequence comes from Puia sp., assembly GCA_035308805.1. GTDB lineage: Bacteria > Bacteroidota > Bacteroidia > Chitinophagales > Chitinophagaceae > Puia. Next base: position 26,826 of record DATGFZ010000537.1, read on the forward strand.
AATATTGAAGATGCAACAGGTGAAAGGAAAATTGCCTTTTGCGGACTCTTCGATGGCACCATCGGAGACAGCATTCTCATCACCAAAGGACGATTCGATTTTAATATTCCCGCAACTAATTTTAATTTTTGATTTTTGAAGGTACACTCGAAGACAAAAAAACCCACCACGAAATATGATGAGTTTTTTAATTAGGCGTCATTCTGGTCCGGCCTTCCGGCGCAAGCAATCTTTATTTGCCAAATGGGGGAACAGAATGACAAGAGCATATAAAAAAAGTTCCCCGATTTCGGCGGGAAACTTTCAATATTTTATCGAGTTTATTCACACACTGAAGTTAGTGGTTAATTTGTTCGGCAAAATAAAGTTTTAGTTAATAAAACTTAAAAAAAGAAAAACGCTTACAATGCTATTCTTTTTTCTGTCATCATTTTGCGCAAATTGATCAAACCATAACGCATCCGACCCAAGGCAGTGTTGATGCTGCAGTTTGTCAGAGACGCAATTTCCTTAAAACTAAGATCTGCATAATGACGGAGAATAATCACTTCTTTCTGGTCTTCAGGCAGCATGTCGAGCATTTGCCGAACACGGTCGTGACTTTGACGTTTCATCATTTTTACGTCAGCGCCTTCTTCTGTAAAATTAAGTACTTCGAAAATGTCGCGGTCATCGCTGGTTTTAATTGCGGGGGTGCGCTTCACTTTACGGAAATGGTCTACGCAAAGGTTGTGCGCGATACGCATAGCCCATGGTAAAAATTTTCCTTCTTCGGTGTAACGCCCGCCTCTAATGGTATCGATAACTTTGATTAATACATCCTGGAAAATATCTTCAGCGAGATATTTGTCCTTTACTAAAAACAGGATGGAAGTGAACAGCTTGTCTTTGTGCCTTAGAATCAATGCTTCTAATGCATGCAAGTCGCCGTCGCGGAACTGGTGGATTAATTCGTGATCAGTTTTTTGGCGTAGTGATTTCATAAACTTCTACGGTTTTTTGAAGGTGATAGGATATTATGTCTGGATTTATAAAAAAAATTCTGGTTTTTTGGTTTTTCTGAGTAGAAGTGAGAGGTCTATAGGCGAATGAGTTTCGTTAATAAATAGTGTACAAATCGGAAATAAAGATAAATATTTTTTTTATAAAACAACATTTTAACCGAATTTTTTGTTTTTTTAGGATTAATACGTGTTTTCCCCGATGGGAAAAATACGCGTAAAACTTTGCAGATCAATTAAAAATTTCCATCATTTTATGGCTTTAGCCCAGGCAGAAAAAAAACGTCAGGATAATGCTGTCTCCAGCACATCCAAAGATGTTATTTTAATAAAGGGAGCGAGGGTCCATAATTTAAAAAATATCACGGTTGAAATTCCCCGCAATAAATTAATTGTTGTTACGGGTGTTTCCGGTTCGGGAAAATCGTCCCTCACCATTGATACATTATTTGCTGAAGGTCAGCGCCGGTACGCGGAAAGTCTCAGTGCTTATGCAAGGCAATTTATGGCGCGCATGAATAAACCTGATGTTGATTATATAAAAGGATTGTGTCCCGCAATTGCCATTGAACAAAAAGTTATTACACGCACGCCCCGCTCCACGGTAGGCAGCATGACAGAAATTTATGATTACCTGCGATTGTTGTATGCGCGAATTGGAAAAACCATTTCTCCTGTTTCGGGTAAATTGGTCAAAAAAGATGATGTGAATGATGTAGTAGAAAAAATTGTGAGGTTAAAGGAAAATGATAAAGTGCTTATTCTTGTTTTATTCAAACAGCATAAAAACCGTGATGCAAAAGAAGAATTGAATATTTTATTGCAGAAAGGTTTTTCCAGATTGTACATCAATAAGGAAATTATTCGCATCGAGGATCTGCTTGAATTAAAGGAGACCGAGTTGAAAAAGAAACTCATTGCCCAGACATCAAACCGCTCGGCCTATATTCTGATAGACCGGCTTGTTGCGAAAGAATTTGATGAGAGCGATAAACATCGTATAGCCGACTCCGTCAGCACTGCTTTTTTTGAAGGGGAAGGAGACATGCTTATTGAAGTAAATGATGATAAGCAATTTAATTTTTCTGATAAATTTGAACTCGACGGAATAAAGTTTGAAGAGCCTTCACCAAACTTATTTTCATTTAATAATCCCTATGGCGCTTGCCCGACTTGTGAAGGGTTTAGCCAGGTTTTGGGAATTGATGAAGATCTCGTTATTCCTGACAAAAGACTGAGCGTTTATGAAGGCGCCGTTGCACCCTGGAAAGGAGAGAAATTAGTTTGGTGGAAAGAACAATTTGTAAAAGCCGCAAAGAAATTCAATTTCCCGATTCACAAGCCGATCATTGATCTTACTAAGGAACAATACAACATTTTATGGGAAGGTAACAATCATGCATATGGCATAAATGGTTTTTTTGAAGAGGTGGAACGTAATCTTTACAAAGTACAATACCGGGTGCTGCTTTCGCGATACCGCGGGCGAACACTTTGCCCGGAATGCAAGGGGTATCGTTTAAGAAAGGAAGCGTTGTATGTAAAAATTGGCAACAAAAATATTGGTGAATTGTGCGAAATGCCAGTGATGGGATTACAGAAATGGTTTGACGGAATTTCATTGGGTGATTTTGACAAAAAAGTGGCAAAAAGGATTTTGACAGAAATTAATCACCGGCTAAAAACTTTGCTTGATGTCGGTTTGATTTATCTCACGTTAAATCGGTTGGCCAACACGCTCAGCGGGGGTGAAAGCCAGCGCATACAACTTACCCGATCGCTTGGCAGCAACCTGACCAATTCGTTGTATATTTTGGACGAACCTTCAATCGGTTTACATTCTCGCGATACGGAAAGATTGATTCGGGTGTTAAAAGAATTACGCGATCTGGGAAATACGGTAGTTGTTGTCGAGCATGACGAAATGATGATGCGCGAAGCTGATTATATTATTGATATGGGTCCCCTTGCCAGCCACCTCGGCGGCGAGGTGGTTGCGGCAGGTGACTATGCGGAAATAATTGCTAACAAAAAAAGCTTAACCGGGAAATATTTGACCGGTGAATTAAAAATTGAAGCACCGAGGACATTACGCAAGTGGAATCGTTCAATCATCATCGAGGGAGCAAGACAGCATAATTTAAAAAATATCACCGTTGAGTTTCCCTTAAATGTGCTGTGTGTTATAAGTGGCGTGAGCGGAAGCGGAAAGACCACTCTGGTAAAGCATATCCTGTATCCCGCTTTGCAGAAAATGAAAGGCGAATTTTCAGATAAGGCTGGTTATCATAAGACCACTAAAGGGGATATTGAATATATTTCTCAAATAGAATTGATTGATCAAAATCCTATCGGGAAATCTTCACGCAGCAATCCCATTACCTATATCAAAGCTTATGATGAAATCAGAGATTTATTTTCTAAACAACCGCTCAGTAAAATTCGCGGTTTTCTGCCAAAACATTTTTCATTTAATGTTGATGGAGGGCGTTGCGACACCTGCAAGGGTGAAGGCGAGCAGGTTGTTGAAATGCAATTTCTCGCTGATGTTCACCTAGTCTGCGAAACCTGTCGCGGGAAAAGATTTAAGGAAGAGGTTTTGGAAGTTACCTATAATAACAAAAGCATTTTCGACATTTTGGAATTAAGTGTTGATGAATCTCTGGAATTTTTTAAAGAGGAAAAAGATATCGTGCACAAAATAAAACCGCTGAGTGATGTCGGGTTGGGTTATATTAAATTGGGACAATCTTCAGATACATTGTCCGGTGGTGAAGCCCAGCGTGTAAAGCTCGCATCCTTTTTAGGCAAAGGCAAAGCGCAAGGCCATATTCTGTTTATTTTTGATGAACCGACTACCGGGTTACATTTCCAGGATATAAAAAAATTACTTACTTCATTCAATGCATTAATTGAGCAGGGACATTCGATCCTTGTGATAGAACACAATACTGATGTAATAAAATCCGCTGACTGGGTTATTGATCTCGGTCCCGAAGCTGGTGAAAGCGGCGGAAATATTGTTTATGCCGGCACTCCTTCGGGATTGAAAAAAGTAAAAGAGAGTTTTACTGGAAAGTTTTTGAGTTAAGACCCCAAAGCATCAAAAGAAAGGAATAGGACAGAATTTCAGGTTTTCTTCTATAACATCTTGCTGATGTCCCTTTCATCCGTTCATCTTAGCTTATCCATGCTCTTCACTAATTTTTCATCTTTGTAAATTCCTCTTGCTGCCATGATATAAAAGAAAGCCATGACAAAAGGAATCAGTGCGCCCAAATGATAAGCACCCGATTGAAAATTATAAGCAGCTTTAAAATCTCCGGATTTAATGTATTCAAGAATTACAGCGAGAATGGAAAATAATAACCCAACAATGGCTAAACGGAATTGCAGACTACGTTTCTTAAATAAAAAAATACAAACGATAGCCAGGAGACCTAAGCCAAATATTAACGGAAATAATAAAAAGCTATCGGGGATAAAAAAGCTTTTCCTGGAATTATCCTGCAAATATCCTTCATATAACGGTAACGAATAACTGCAACAAGCACACCCTGCAACTAACAACAGCCAGATACTTTGAATGCGTTGGATCATATTTTTAAGATTTCTCAAAGATATTGAATTCATAAAAACTCGGTGGCGCTATTTGTGATGATCACAAAAAATGACCGACGGGCAAATCCGAACCGTTTGTAAATGCAGAACTCCTTATGTTTAGGACCCCAACCGTTCCATTCAGCCTGCGGCCTACTCGCTTTTTTCGATGTTGTTATCTCAAAATGACATAATTGCAAACTGGAAGCATGATGAATTTATCCTGCCAACGAAATTTCGTATTTATCGTGACCGCTTTTTGCTCTTGCGCACCCCGGCTGGAACACTTAAGAATTTTCATACTTGCGAAGGGAGTGCCGGCACAGCAATAGCAAGAAATTTTATTGCCCTGGCCAAAGGTTTATTACCCTTGTTGTTCCGTTTGGGGTTTCGGAAAGCATTTCAATTCTAAAATAAGGCATGCCTGCATTGTCACTGTTTTTAAAATAAAGGAAACACTTAGATATTAATTTTTTTAGCTTCTTTTTTGTTGGTAAATTGGAATGCCCCCAAAACTAACCATGAGCAACACCGTTATAATTCATAAAACCTCCGACGTTGAGTTAATTAACATGCTGAAGGCATCGGGTATTGACAAAAAAAATGCAGAAGAACAATTATTCAATGCGTACAGTTATTTTATAAAAGAAGGTCAGCGAAAATATAAATTGTCTCACGATGAAGTTTTCGATGCTTATGCAGATGCCATGCTTGCCGTAATTGAAAAGATTAGAAATGATGCATTTAAAGGACTTTCTTCCATAAAAACATATCTCTACCAGATCTTTCATAATAAATGTGTTGACTTTTTACGAAAAAAGACGACAAATAAACAAAGCGTACATCAAACCGCTTCGATCTCTGAATCAATGTTCCAGCTTTCCGACTCAGCAAAATCAATTATCAATAAGCTGATGGAAAAGACAGATTTTGACCTCTTGAAACAAAAACTGAACGAGTTGGGCGACAACTGCCGGCAACTTTTGTTACTGTGGGCAGATGGGTATAGTGATAAAGAAATTGTTGGTAAACTGACCTACAAAACGGCTGATGTTGTGAAGACTACCAGGTTGCGATGCATGGATAAACTCCGACTGCTTTACAACACTAAACTTTATTAATGGGAAATTTGGAATACATAGAAAGTTATTTTTGCAATGAATTGTCTCCAGGCGAAAGGGTACAATTCGAACAAAAGATAATCAACGATAAGGTTTTTGCGGAGGAAGTTGCTTTTTATTGCAGTGCCAAACAAATGATAAAAAATGAATTGGATTCCGAAAAGAAAGAACAGTTCAGAAAGATATATCAGCAAACTAATGCTTCTCATCAAAGCAAAATAAATGCTACAAAAATATGGTTGCTTTCTGCATCGGCAGCCGCCATTGTTGCCATTGTTTTTGGATGGTATTTATTTGAAAAGCCTGTTTCAACACCACAATTGGCTGATAAATATATACTAGAGCACTTTCAAACATTAGGCATTAGGATGAGCAGCAGGCAAGACAGCTTGGAGATTGGCGAAGGTTTATACAATGATGGCAAATTTCCCGAAGCGTTACAACAATTTGAAAGAATCATTAAAAACAACACGGAAAGTTTTGAAGCAAAAAAATACGCGGGTATTGTTTCCCTCAAATTAAAGAATTACGACAAAGCATTAGCATACTTCTCACAAATAGAAAACGATTCCGTTTTTTCCAACCCTGCAAAAATATACAAAGCAATTACCCTGATGGAACGAAACAATGCGGGCGACAAGGAACAGGCAAAAGAATTATTGCATCAGATAATTCAAAACAACCTTGATGAAAAGGAAACCGCGGCAGAATGGTTAAAGAAGAAATGGTAATTCTATTTTATAATTTAAAAACTTACAGCAATGTCGAATGAAAAGTTATCACGAATCCCGTTTAATACAAAATCGGAGTATTATGCTGAACTGGAAAAATCATTGATATTAAACATCAGCAATGTAATTGATTTTATAGGATTGGATTGGCTGCAACATTGGGCACCAATTTCTTTTAAAGATATCACTACTGCAGATCAAATTTCTGGTAGAAAAACCAATATAGAGCTAATTGCATTAGGACTACTTTTCCAGTATAATTTAAACCACCCTGAAGACCCCAATGTTCCTTATTCGCCCGGCGTAAAGTATTGGACTGACCACGGGGACGGAACACAATCATATCATTTATTTCTTATACCACCGGTTACTTCTCAATTCCAACATGGTGGTGGTGGTGGCAAAGGCGCGCCTGCTGGCACTTCTGGAGGTTCTTCCAGTGTTACGCCGCCTTCACCTCCTCCACCTCAGCCTCCCTATTGATTGCCCGACACCATAGTAAACCATAATCATGCGGTGGGAACAATCGAATCGGGCCACGCATTAACGGATAAGGTTCTGTAAGATTGTAGCGGAATTTACAGGATCTTCTTTAATCAAAGAATTTAATCAATGGATCTGAGGAAAATCGTCTTTGTTTTGATTTGTTATTGTTGCTTCTGCAACCTTCTGTTAAATGTATCCGCGCAATGCCCGGGCAGCAATTCAGTATGGAAGAAAATCTTATTACTCCGCGATTCTTCCAAACTTTCTCTTTCAGAGCGACTAAATTTATTGTCCATCGAAGAAAAAGAAATTAAAGATTGTCCTTACCATGATGACTCTACACATGCTTTTATTCTGGAACAAATTGGACTGATATATGCAAAACAAGGCAATTTTATAGAGGGGATAGAAAAACTCAGACAGGCTAATGTAATCATGAATGCCAATATCAATAAACCTTCAATTAATCCTAGGCGCCTTATTTCAAGTTATTATTGGATCTCGACTTTTTTCGATTCACTAAATCAGGTAAGCCAAAGAGTGCAATCGTTGGACAGTTGTGCAAAGCTGGCTATACAAATAAAATCTGTGGATCTTGTTTGCCTGTCCGCTTTGTACAAAAATCTTGAATATTATTTTGATATTGGCGATTATCATCGTTGTATTGATTATGCAAATACCTGCGAGCATTTAAGCAAGGAGTTTGCACTTAAAGGGAACAAAAAAAATTTCGAGTACGGCATGTGGTATGCATCGAGTACCCTTAGCTGGATAATCAATTCATTACTGCAACTAAAAAAATATGATGTTGCCGAAAAAATATTAACTGAAAAAGAGAAGGTTTATTCTACCGATCTGAAATATAGCCTTGGAGCCATTTATGAGCAACTCGCAGAAGTCCAACTTCACAAAGGTGATTATGAAAATGCGCTCAAGTTCTATAAACTTGGCTTTGCGGTCGAACGGAAAATGGGTGAATATCCCGGATGTGTAGCCATATTAAATAACATCGGTAACGTTTATATTGGGCAGTTTAATGATACAGATACCGCATTGTATTATTATAGAAAAGCCCTTTCTTATGATAAAAGAATTACAGATAAAGCTGCGAGGGCGATTGAGTCATTAAATGTGCTTTCCAATATAGCTGATGCTTATGTTAAACAGCAAAATTTCGACTCTGCCTATATTTATTTTCAACTTGCATTCGACCAAATAAAACCGGGTATGGGAGAAACAGAACTTAGTAAAATTCCTTTGAACGAACTTGGGCGCCAAAAAAAAATAGGTTATCTAACCAATAATTTAATAGATAAGGGAGATGCATTTCGTTATCAGTACGAGATCACCGGACAAACAAACGCGATTAAAGAAGCGGTTCATACTTATAAAACCACCGATGGATTACTTGATAGAATTAAGCTGGAACAATCTGATATTGAATCGAAACTTTTCTGGAGAAGTGACAGCCGCAGGGTATATGAACATGCGATAGACGCTTGCTATTCCTATAATAATTTTGAGGATGCATTTTATTTCCTTGAAAAAAGTCGCGCTGTTTTATTAAATGATCAGCTTAGGCAATTAGGTAGAAGCAATAACGATGATATCTTACAGCAGGCACAGATAAAGAAGAAAATATTACAACTGGAAAAAGATATAAGTTCTACAGACCCTATCTCAAAAAAGTATGCTGCATTGCAAACAGAACTTTTTACAGCCAAGCAGGAATCATATAGAATTGAACGATCAATCAAAACACATAATCCTATTTATTATCAAAGTTTTCTGGACACAACATTTATCACGCTAAAAGATGTTCAAACAACATTATTAAAAGATCATCAGGCTTTAATTGAATTGTTTAATGGTGACAGTAGCGTTTATTCTTTATTAATTACTCCGCAACAAACATATCTTAACAAGATTGATAAGAAAGATTATGAACGGAGCATAAAATCATACATTTCTTTTGTTTCTTCCCCCGCGTTACTGAACAGACATTATGTAGAATATAATAAGATTGCATTTCATTTATTTCAATTAATTTTTGGGAAAAACGGTTTGCCAGACAGTCGCATTATCGTTTCTCCCGGTGAAGAATATTTTCCATTTGAATCGCTCGTAACAAATTCAGATTTTCAATCGCCGGTTTATTTTTTGAATGAACACGCGGTGAGTTATACCTATTCCGCACGTTTTTTATTGAATGATTTTTCTGTTTCCAACAGATCCTCAAAGAACGATTTTCTTGGAGTTGCCCCGGTAAAATATGCTTCATCACTTTCTCTGCCGTCTTTAAACGGAAGCGATAAATCATTAAACGCGATTGAAAGGTATTTTGGTGCAACAGATAATTATGTTGCTGACAGCGCAACAAAAACCAATTTTACCAATCAATTTTCAAAATATAGAATCATCCAGTTATACACGCATTCATCCGATACAAGCTCACGCAACGAACCGGTGATTTTTTTTCAAGATTCCGCTTTGTATCTCTCTGAATTGATTCCAGAAAATAAACCTTCTACGCAACTCATCGTGTTATCGGCTTGCGAAACGGCAAACGGGCAACTCTATCGTGGAGAAGGAGTTTTCAGTTTTAATCGCGGATTTGCTGCGCTGGGTATTCCTTCCTCAGTGACCAATTTGTGGTCTGTTGATGATCAATCGACATACAAACTCACCGAGCTTTTCTATAAATACCTTGCAAGAGGATTGCCTTTGGATATTGCTTTACAAAATGCAAAAAAGGAATTTATACAAACTGGTTCAAAAGAATATTCATTGCCTTATTACTGGGCTGCGCCCGTATTGGTCGGGAAGACTGATGCGGTTGTATTGACCAATAACTTCTCACGGAAGATATTCTTTTTTTCAGCAGCGGTTTGTTTGCTTGTGTTTTTTGCAGTAAAATATTTTATAAGAAAAAGATCGGCGCAAAAAAATTTATCCCAGCTCGGGGTATAAAGGAAACTGTTGCATGAATTGATTTACATTTTTACGAATTGATTCCAATTCAGCGTCATCGTCTGCATGCGTCAATGCTTTATCAATAAAATTTACGACTGTGTTCATATGCTCTTCTTTCATACCGCGTGTCGTGATTGCGGGAACGCCGACGCGAATGCCGGAGGTAACAAAAGCGCTCTTATCATCAAAGGGTACCATATTTTTATTAAGGGTAATGTCTGCTTTACCCAATACATTTTCAGCTTTTTTACCGCTGATATTTTTATTGCGAAGATCAATCAGCATTAAGTGATTATCCGTTCCGCCGGAAACAATATCATATCCTTTTTCTGTAAAAGACCGCGACATGCTCGCTGCATTGGCAATTATTTGTTTTGCGTACCCTGTAAATTCGTCACTTAAAATTTCTCCGAATGCAATTGCTTTTGAGGCGATAATGTGCTCCAGCGGACCGCCTTGCGTGCCCGGAAATACAGCCATATCAACCAGATTGCTCATCATCCGCGTATTTCCTTTTACGTCTTTTAAACCAAAACTATTTTCAAAATCTTTTTTCATCAGGATAATTCCCCCTCGTGGACCACGAAGGGTTTTGTGCGTTGTAGAGGTTACAAAATGACAGTCCTCAAATGGAGAGTTCAATAAGTGTTTTGCGATCAATCCTGCCGGATGCGCCATATCGCACATGACAAACGCATTTACTCCATCTGCAATTTTCCTGATGCGCGCATAATCCCAATCCCTGCTGTATGCAGATGCTCCACAAATAATTAATTTCGGCTTTTCTTTTTTAGCCATTTCTTCCATCATATCATAATCAACGTAGCCGGATTCTTTTTTAACCCCATAAAAAACAGGATGGTACAGTTTACCGGAAAAATTCACCGGCGAACCATGTGTAAGATGCCCGCCCATACTCAGGTCAAGACCAAGAATTTTGTCTCCGGGCTGCAATATGCCCAACATTAGGGCTGCATTTGCCTGGGCGCCGCTGTGTGGCTGCACATTGGCATATTCACAATTGAAAATTTGTTTTAGACGGTCTATGGCGAGCTGTTCACATTCATCAACGATTTCACAGCCTCCGTAATACCTTCTGCCGGGATAACCTTCTGCATATTTGTTCGTCATTACGTTGCCCATCGATTGAATTACCTGCAACGATGCAAAATTTTCCGATGCAATTAATTCAATACTGCGGCGCTGGCGTTCGAGTTCTTTGTAAATGAGACTGAAAACTAAAGTATCTTTTTGCACAGTTTAATAATTGATGATGGTTCGATGTTCATTGATTACTGCCCGCAAAAATAACCACATGCCGCGTATAAGCAAAAGATTAAAATAAACAACCGAACAAAAATAAATGGCTATCTTCAAATTAAACGCTATTCATGTATAAAATACCTGCACTGCAGTATATTGTTGTGCTTGGATTTGTTTGTTCCTGTTCCACTAGCCCCAATATTCAAACGGTTAAACACAGCTCTCCTTTACTTCATTGCGAAAAAATTTTTGCAGATAATACAGATGCCATAGATGAAAGAAACGAAATTTTGCTTCAAACAGGAGTTATCGATACAACAGATGAACTGCCACCAATCGAGACAGCAATCATTAACATTGACAACGAGGAGATAATTTTAACCTTAAAAAAATCTTATACTGAAAATGGTTATTCCATCGAAAAATATTCCGGCCAAAATTATGATTTGACACTGACTTATAAAAGGGACCAGAATAATAACGGCTCGGTTGCATACATCGGAAAATTCGTTATAGAAATTAATAAGCATAAGACGGAGTTTAGCATTGAAGGACGGAATTGTAATCTTTAACCCATTTGAAAAAAACAACTTTGTAGATTTTTATGACTTTTGCAGGAAATATTTGCTTTGTTGGCAAATTCAAAACAGGTCTACTGCCCGCCCATATCTTCTAAAAAAATTGTAATTTAGACACTTAATAATCGCTTGCAGATGAGAGGAGTTCTTACAAATAAGATGTTTTTGATCATTCTTTTCCTCGCCACAGCAATTGCTGTTTATTTTTTTACGACAACCAATAAACCTGTTGATTTCAACACGCAGGTAAAACCCATCTTCAATAAAAAATGCATAATCTGCCATGGTGGTGTTCGCCGCAAAGCAGGGTTCAGTTTATTATTCAGGTCAGAAGCATTGATGAAAAATGAATCGGGAAAACCTGCTATCATCCCCGGCGATCCTGATCACAGCGAAATGATAAGAAGATTAACGTTGAAAGATCCTGAAGAACGTATGCCTTACAAACATGAATCCTTGCCCAAAGACGAGATCAGCATTTTAAAAAGATGGATAAAGGAAGGTGCTGTGTGGGGAGATCACTGGGCTTATGTTGCGCTGCAACCCGTGGAAGTCCCGCCAAAAACCGAATGGACAAAAAATGATATTGATCATTTTATTTACGACAAACTAAAAAAACAAAAATTATCTCCATCACCGCAGGCAGACAAAGCAACATTATTGCGGCGGGTGAGTTTGGATTTGATCGGCATGCCTGCATCTGACAATCTGTCTAAAAAATTTTTGAATGATAACAGCGACATCGCATATGAAAATTTAGTGGATTCATTACTCGCCTCGCCGCATTATGGTGAGCGCTGGGCTTCGGTGTGGCTCGATCTTGCGCGTTATGCAGATACAAAAGGATATGAACGTGATGACAGCCGCAGCATCTGGCGTTACCGCGATTGGATCATCAATGCATTCAATAACAATGAATCGTATGATCAATTCTTGATCGATCAGATCGCGGGCGATCTTTTGCCAAATCCTACTGACGCGCAATATATCGCCACTGCTTTCCACCGCAACACAATGACCAATGATGAAGGCGGAACCGAGAATGAAGAATTCAGGACCGCTGCCGTACTTGATCGGGTCAACACAACATGGGAAGCAATTTTGGGAACAACGTTTGCCTGCGTGCAATGCCACAGTCATCCTTATGACCCGTTCACGCATGAAGAATATTACAAATTCATGGCATTTTTCAACGACACTCGCGACGAGGATTCTTATGCTGATTATCCATTATTGCGTTCATTTAACGATTCAGCAAAAGATGAATTGAATAAACTGACAGATTGGGTTAATAAAAACAGCTCTCGGCAAAAAGCAAAAGAAATTTACCAATTTTTAAAAACATGGCAGCCATCTTACAATTCACTAAACTGCGACAGCTTTACCAATAGTGAACTCGCCGATACCAAATGGACCTCCTTTAGAAATCAAGCCCTTTGTCGCTTAAAAAATATAGAGATGACGAATAGGAATCATCTTATATTTCGGTATTCAGGATTTGTTAATAATGGGATATGGCAAATTCATGCAGATAACCCAACCGGTCCCCTGATTGCCAAAATCATTCTTGATTCAACAAAAGGAGGTGGTTGGAAGATTGAAGAAGTGAATATTAAACCAATTAATGGAATGCACAATCTGTATTTCACGTACTCAAGTAATAAATTAAAAAAACCAACCGATGCAGGCGCCATGCTTGATTGGTTATATTTTACGCAGGAATTTCCAGGCAAGGACAAAGCAGGTTATGCTGCAATAAAAAATTCATTCTGGAAATTATTAACTGCAGATGTTCCCACAACGCCCGTAATGATGGACAACCCCTCGTACATGCATCGCGTCTCAAATGTTTTTGAAAGGGGAAATTGGTTAGTGAAAGGAGATGTGGTTCAGCCGGATGTTCCGCACTCTTTAAATCCATTGCCAAAAGGCGCTCCGCATAATCGATTGGGTATGGCAATGTGGCTGGTTGATAAAAAAAACCCGCTTACATCAAGAACAATTGTAAATCGTCTATGGGAGCAAATGTTTGGAACAGGGTTGGCGGAAACCCTTGAAGATCTTGGTACGCAGGGAATTGCGCCTACCCATAAAGACTTACTGGATTATCTTTCTTATCAATTGATGAATGACTATCATTGGGATTTAAAAAAATTGCTAAAAGAAATCGTCATGTCGGCAACATACAAGCAGGATTCAAAAGTGCAGAAAGAGGATTTGAATAAAGACCCGTTCAATAAATTTTATGCGCGAGGTTCCAGGGTGCGGTTGTCCGCAGAACAGGTGCGAGATCAGGCATTGGTAATCAGCGGAACGGTAAATGAACAGATGTTTGGACCCAGTGTATTTCCATTTCAGCCAAAGGGCATTTGGCTTTCCCCATGGAATAACCAGGATTGGGAAATAAGCAAAGGAAAAAATCAATATCGTCGAGCATTATACACTTACTGGAAGCGCACTTCGAGTTATCCATCCATGATCAGTTTTGACGCAACGTCACGCGAGGTCTGTACAGCACGCCGCATTCGTACCAACACGCCACTGCAAGCGTTGGTAACATTGAATGATTCTTCTTATTTGGATATGGCGCGGCATTTTGCATACCGTATGCAAGACGAAGCGGGCAATGATGTAAATAAAGAAATAAGCAAAGGATACGAAATGGCGATGTACAAGACAATTGCTCCGGAAAAATTGCAGGCTTTGAAAAAATTGTACCTTAATGCATTTGAGATAATGAAGAACGATAAGGAAAAAACCTGTGAATTGATTGGGGAAATGGATGAGCGCAATAATCCGCAAACAGCTGCATTGGTCGTTGTGGCAAATGCGATGCTGAATTTGGATGAAATGATAACCAAGAATTAAATCGTCAGAACGGAGGCTTATTGCATCGGCATTGTGTGAAAGAAGATTCAACGTTTAAATCAGATAGTCCTTCAGATCTAGGGAAAGATTCGGAGTGAAAATTAATGAAGGATTCCAGTTCACCGAATGTGGTTGGATTGCATTGGAAGCAATGTGTTGTTCAATCGAAAACAAATACCGCTACCAGCATAAAAATATTTATGACACGGGATGAATTAAACAATCAAAGATTACTGAAAGAAGCGAATGAAAAAACCTTGCACTTCTTAACGCGGCGTCATTTTTTAAAAGAAAGTGCGATGGGTTTTGGCGCCCTTGCATTGGGTTCGCTTATTGGCGGATGCAAATTCAGTTCATCAAATGGATATACAGAAACCATTTTTGATCCGGCACATCCCCTGGAACCAAAACTTCCGATGTTCCCGGGAAAAGCAAAATCGGTTATTTATTTACATATGGCTGGTGCACCATCGCAATTGGAGTTATTCGATTACAAACCAGAGCTGATGAAATTGGATGGACAACTCTGTCCGCAATCACTGCTTGAAGGAAAAAGATTTGCATTTATACGAGGCGTTCCGAAAATGTTGGGACCGCAGGCAGCTTTTACACAACATGGACAAAGCGGAGCGTGGGTTTCAGACCGCATGCCGCATTTGGCAAGCATCGTCGATGAGATCAGTTTCTTAAAAGCCTGTACTACGGATCAATTCAATCACGCGCCTGCGCAATTTTTGGTACATACCGGTTCACCAAGATTAGGAAGACCCAGTCTGGGTTCTTGGGTGACCTATGGACTGGGAACAGAGAATCAGAACCTTCCGGGGTTTGTCGTCTTAACGAGTGGCGGAAAGTTTCCGGATGCTGGGAAAAGTGTGTGGGGCAGCGGTTTTTTGCCAAGTGTCTATCAGGGGGTGCAATGCAGAAGCGAAGGTGATCCTGTTCTGTTTATCAAGGATCCGGAAGGAATGGATCGCAACTTGCGCAAAGCTTCCATAGATGCCATCAACACAGTAAACCAGGAAGAATACAAAGAATTCAAAGACCCTGAAATTCTTTCTCGCATCTCACAGTACGAAATGGCGTACAAGATGCAAATCTCTGTTCCTGATGTGATGAACATTAATGATGAACCGCAATATATTCACGATATGTATGGGACACATCCAAATAAAGCTTGTTTGGCAAATAATATCTTGCTCGCAAGAAAACTGGTGGAGAAGGGTGTCCGGTTTGTGCAGATATTTGACTGGGGTTGGGATAGCCATGGCAGCGATGCAAGCCTTGCCATTGACATTGGCTTTATCAATAAATGTCGGCAGGTTGATAAACCGGTTACGGCGCTGATACTTGACTTGAAACAGCGCGGATTATTGGAAGATACGTTGGTGGTGTGGGGGGGAGAATTTGGGAGAACGCCAATGCAGGAAAATCGCGAGGGTAAACAAAATCCATTCAAAGGAAGGGATCATCATACTGAAGCATTTACTATTTGGATGGCTGGTGGTGGAATTAAAAAAGGAGTAAGCTATGGTGAAACGGATGAAATTGGTTACAGTTCCGTCAGCGGAAAGGTAACGCCGTTTGACATACAGGCTACGATCCTTAACCAGCTTGGGTTTAACCACGAGAAGTTCACCTATCAATTCCAGGGGAGACCGTTTCGGTTGACTGATGTGAGTGGAGGTGTGATCAGTGAAATTGTTGCATGATTTATTGCGCTGACCAAACATCGAATGCGGCACTAAACGTATCACTTTGTTTCATTGTACGTCTTGGCTCCCGGTGTGAAATTTTTTTAAAATCAAATCTACATTTTGCAAAGAAGAAATTTTATTCAGACTTCAGCAACGGCAACAACAGCATTATTCCTTTCCTCATTAGATACACTGGCTTCAACCAACAAACCAACTTTTAATATGGATAACAAATTTGAATTAAAAATTCTGGCAACAAACTGGGGTTTCCCGGGAAATATTGATGAATACTGTGCAAAAGTTAAACACGATGGATATGATGGAATTGAGATCTGGTGGCAGTATGAACCCAAAGATCACGACGAATTATTTGCCGCTTTAAAAAAATATCACCTTGAAGTTGGCTTTTTATGCGCAGGTCATGAATCAAATTTTAAAGACAACTTTGCTTCATTCAAAAAAATGGTGGGCGCAGCAGCAACCAATCCAACTCAAAAACCATTGTATATCAACTGTCATTCGGGAAAAGATTATTTTTCTTTCGACGAAAATAAAAATTTTATTGATTTCACCATGCAGCTTGCAAAGGAAACGGGAATAAAAATATGTCATGAAACACATCGATCAAGAATTTTATTTGCCGCGCCTGTTGCAAAAAATTTTTTCGACAAAATTCCGGAACTCAGAATTACCCTTGATATTTCTCACTGGTGTAACGTGCATGAAAGTTTATTGCAGGATCAGCAGGAAACTGTCAACATGGCCTTGCAGCGTGTTGATCACATTCACGCCCGCATTGGTCATCCTGAGGGTCCGCAAGTGAATGACCCGCGAGCTCCCGAATGGGAAGATGCCGTAAAAGCTCATTTTGCGTGGTGGGATAAAGTTGTTGATTTAAAAAGAAAAAGCGGAGACAGATTAACCATTCTCACCGAATTCGGTCCGCCACATTATATGCCCGCATTGCCTTATACCATTCAACCCGTTGCCGACCAATGGGCGATCAATGTACACATGATGCAGATGCTTAGGAAGCGATATGAGGTATAAAATGCGGGAAAGGTTAATTTTCAACATGCTTAATGGTCTGGATTTATTAGAATTGCTTCTATAAAAAATAAAAAACGCATATTTTACAGCCCGTCGTGTATATTTCATAATTAACTGCATGCTTCAATTTCTCGGTCATTTGCATCCTGTTCTTGTCCATCTACCTATTGGTATTTTATTATTGGCCTGTTTGTTTTTGTGGCAATCGCGAAAAGACCGCCATGTAAATTTACAACCATCAATAAATGTTATTTTACTTCTTGGAATGATCAGCGCTATAGCGGCATGCG
Organism: Puia sp.; assembly: GCA_035308805.1. Classification (GTDB taxonomy): domain Bacteria; phylum Bacteroidota; class Bacteroidia; order Chitinophagales; family Chitinophagaceae; genus Puia. Next base: position 44,484 of record DATGFZ010000537.1, read on the forward strand.
TTACGGGATATATTTTATCTCAAACCGGCGACTATGATACAGACACCGTTAATCTTCATCAATGGATGGGAATCAGCGTAGCATTCGTTTCAATAATTACCTATTTTTTCTATAAAAAGAGGTCCTTGCGCAAATGGCAACTGCCACTTGCATTTGTATTGGTGATCCTGATTTTCATCACCGGGCATCTCGGCGGTTCGTTAACTCATGGCAGTGATTACCTCACCCAACCATTGGAGGATTTGTTGTCTGATGATTCTTTAACTGCATTTAAGAGGAAACCGATACCGGATGTGCAGGAAGCGTTTGTTTATGGAGATGTTATTGCTCCCATTTTCCAGGAAAAATGCTATACCTGTCATGGCAAATCAAAACAAAAAGGAAAACTCAGGTTAGAGGACTCCGTTAGCATATTGAAAGGTGGAAAAGATGGCGTAGTTATCATTCCAAATAAATCGGCCGAGAGTGAATTGGTAAAACGGATCATGTTGCCAAGGGAAGATGAACATCACATGGCACCTAATGAAAAGCCACAGGTATCAGATAATGAAATAACATTACTGAAATGGTGGATAGATAATGGCGCGAGTTTCTCAAAAAAAGTAAAACAGCTTCAACAACCGGAAAAAATTAAATCTGCATTATTGAGCCTGCAAAATGCCTCCCGCGAAAAGGAAGTTGACCTGGACGTTCCCCAGACTCCGGTTGAAAAAGCCGATGAATCAGCGATTCAAAAATTAAAAGATTCAGGAGTTGTTGTAATCCCTGTTTCGCAGAACTCAAATTATCTATCTGTCAATTTTGTAACAGCCAATATTAATGATAAAAGTATTTCTTTGCTCCTTTTGTTAAAAAAACAATTGGTCTGGTTGCAATTGAACAACAAACCAATTAATGATTCTGTTCTTTCCACTTTGGCGGAATGTACAAATCTCACAAAAGTCGAATTGGCACACACAAATATTACTGATAAAGGGTTGTCTTTTCTGAAAGACCTCAAACAATTGCGCATCCTAAACCTTGTTGGCACAAAAATTACAACTTCGGGATTAATGCAGTTGAAAGACTTAAAAAATCTTCAATCATTATTTTTATTCCAGACAAATATTAATAAAGACGATTGGGCTGAAATAAAAAAAGTATTTCCAAGAACATCAATCGATTCGGGAGGATATATCGTCCCGCTTCTTCCTGAAGATACCATCATCGTAAAACCGCCTCCAGTAAAAAATTAATTTGCAATGAGATACAAATTATTTTTCTTATTTTTTCTTTTCTTTTTTTGTACAAATCTGATTGCCCAGGTAAAACCACAGCATGATTTATCTTTTGATTCTCTTGCCAAAAGATGGGACGAGGCGATTCCGTTGGGCAATGGCTGGCTCGGAGCATTGATCTGGCAAAAAGAAAATAAAGTAAGAATTTCATTGGACAGGGTTGATCTTTGGGATGACAGACCAATGCCCGATATTGATAAATTGAAATTTAAGTGGGTTGTTGAACAGGTTAAAAAAAAGGAATACGATACCGTCCAGCAGTTGGGGGATGTACCGTATGAAAAATACCCTGCGCCAACAAAAATTCCCGGCGCAGCATTGGAATTTGATTTGAGTAGCTTTGGTAAAGTGGTATTGAACGAATTGAATATTGAAATGGCATTGAGCACCATTACATTTGAAAACGGGGTGCTGTTTCATAATTACATTCATGCAACGAACCAAATTGGATATTTTGGTTTTGAGAACCTTCCGCAAAATGGTTTTTCTGCTGGCGATCTTCTTCCATCATTAATAATTCCCGAATACCATGAAGAGAATAATAGTTTAAAGCATAAAAGTGCAAGCAGTCAGGCGCTTAAACAATTAGGGTACAAACAGGGAAGCATCTCAAAAACGGCAAACAGTATTTTGTACCATCAACCAACCTGGAATAGAAATTATTATGAGGTGTTGATCAAATGGAAGAGATTTTCTACAACAAACTTAATTGGTGAGTGGACAATAACGGTTAATAAACATGCAAAGTTGGCAGAATTAAATGCCCATTCCAAAAACCCAACAGGCTGGGCTTCTCATGTGGCATGGTGGAAAAACTTCTGGGGTCGGTCTGCAATTTCTATTCCTGATAGTTTGCTGGAAAAACAATATTTTCTCGAGATGTATAAATTCGGTTGCGTGGCGAGAAATAAGACGCCGCCAATTTCTTTGCAGGCTATCTGGACTGCCGACAATGGAGAAATCCCTCCATGGAAGGGCGACATTCACAATGATCTGAACACGGAGTTAAGCTATTGGCCAGGATACGAAAGCAATCATCTTGATCTCACAGCATCCTACACCAATTTTTTATGGAAGACAAAGGATGAGAATAAAAAATGGACAAAGCATTGTTTTGAAGTCGATGGTTTGAATGTTCCCGGTGTTACCACGATCAGTGGCAAACCAATGGGGGGGTGGATTCAATATTCTGTAAGCCCAACAACCGTTTTTTGGCTGGCGCAGCATTTTTACTGGCAGTGGAGATACAGCATGGATAAAAATTTCTTCTACAGTAAACTAAAACCATATTATGACGATGCCTTGAAATATTTGTTCAACATAGCTGATAAGCAAACACACAGGCTGCCCCTTAGTTCCAGTCCCGAATTTAATGATAACCGCATTGACGCATGGTTTACTGACTATACCAATTATGATCTGGCATTGTGCAGGTACACGGTCAAAGTAAAGAATGCGATCAATGAAATGGATACGACTACTACAACCCGTAAGCAAATTACTTCCCTGAAATCTTTTCCGGATTTTAATGTTGATGAAACAGGATTAACTGTTGCGCCTGGTCAGGATTTCAATGTTTCTCACAGGCACATGTCGCCATTAATGGCCATTTATCCGTTGTGTTTGTTGGATATTAACCGTCGGGAAGATTCATCTATCATTAAAAAATCTTTACGCAATATTGAAAAACGGGGAACAAAAGAATGGTGCGGTTATTCATTCAGTTGGATGGCCAGTTTATATGCCCGCGCAAAAGAATCAGAAAATGCGGTAAAACAACTTCAAATTTTTGCGAACAATTTTTGTTCGTCAAACAGCTTTCATTTGAACGGGGATCAAAAAGGAGGACAATATTCTTCATTCACTTACCGCCCGTTCACACTCGAAGGAAATTTTGCATTTGCGCAGGGTATTCATGAATTGTTGATTCAAAATCATGATGAAGTAATTGAAATCTTCCCCGCCGTTCCAAAAAGCTGGCAAAATGTTTCTTTCAAAACTTTAAGAGCCGAAGGCGCATTCTTGATTAGCGCAAAAAAGGAAAACGGAATAGTAAGGCAATTAAAAATATATTCAGCGCACGGTGGAAAACTAAAAATAAAACTGCCTTTTGAAAAATGGACAGTAAAAGGAATTAATCGTTCTTGGGTTTCAACACATAATGACATAGCCGAAATGGAAACTGCAAAGGGCCAGACAATTGTTTTTTTAAATATTTTACAATAATCATTTTAATACCAGTTCTGTTTTTGACGACATCATCCTGATCACGCGTTCCGCTTATCGGCGCCACTACTGGCATTGAGCTGTGATCTTTATGGCTGTCCTTTTCTTAAACCGTGATCAGGATCATCATATCCCCTGAAAATCCTCAAATTTATTTTCAAATAATTGCTTTGTAAAAAAGATGTTAAGGTATAGGGTTTATTAAGCGGCTGGAAGGCTATTTGCTATTTTGTATGTGATTATTGACCTCTTTTAAAACTTAAAATCATTTATTATGAAAAAAATGTCGATGACAATTATGTGCCTTACCATGATTCTCTTGTCAGTTGTTTCAAAAGCAAACTCGATTTCAAATTATGGCGACCATCCTTATTATTTGCATGCGCTTTCTGATTTGCGCGCTGCGCGATGGATGATTGAACATCGTCCCGGAAATTGGGCACAGTCGATGGATGAAATGGAGGCAGTTAAACAGATAGATGCGGCAATCGGCGAAATAAGAAAGGCGGCCATCGAAGATGGAAAAAACCTGCAAGATCATCCGCCGGTTGATGAACGCAACGAACATATGGGCAGACTACACGAGGCAGTTGACTTTTTAAGAAAAGCAAGAAAAGATATTTCTCATGATGAAGACAATAAGTTTGCGCAAGGTTTACAAGCGCGGGCTTATATGCATATAGATGCGGCAATCAATGCGACAAGGCGCGCGATTCACCAATAAAAAATGTGAAAGAAATAAAAATGAAAAAGCTGGCTGATCACCGGCTTTTTTATTTTATGATTCGGGGAATTGACCCCAACTACAAACTGCAATTAATTATTGCAGAACCTGCAGGCGATGCCTGGACGCATACTCAAGCACACTGGCAATAAACTAAAAAGGAAAGGCGAAATGAGGCGTACCGGGTAGCAAAGAAATTTCGGGCTGCAGGACCAACATTTCTGTATGCTACACAGCTATTGTCCTTGCGCTAATGAATACGCTCTTTTATCTCCCCACATGTTTAATAATTCGGAAGAACAGATTTTAAAATCCCCGCTGAGACTCACATATAATCCGAGTACGTCCTGCTGATTCAACGCAGACCCGTCTATGCTTTCAAAACGCACGTTGTATTCGTTCACCAAGTTCGTATATACGGACCCGGTAGGCCAAACTTGTGTACCACGGTTGCTGATGCTGATCAGGCTAAATTTTACTCCGCCGTGACGCTGACATTTTTTTGCGATATACTCCGGCTGCTGCGCGCTTTCGATGAACATATCCACCCCAATAATCTTTTCTTCACCCATTTCTTTTGAAACCATCATCGCGTTATGATCCAATTTAAAAAGCGTGGTGGTAACAGGCATGTTTTGCAATACGGCTTTGGCGCCCTGTTCAGGGCTTTTGCCAAAGTTGGATATAATTTTTTCGGCAAATTCAGATGTGTTCAATGGGGGAATATTTTTGTCACCGAAATCGCCGGTATGAAACCCATTTTCCAAAGAATATAGCAACGCGTTTTCAATTATTGCCGCGTTTTCCATCAACCCGAGATGACGAAGCATTGCAATTCCGCTCAATAATAACGCGGTGGGATTTGCTATATTTTTTCCGGCAATATCCGGCGCGGTTCCATGGACTGCCTCAAAAATAGAAATATGATCGCCTATGTTTGCAGAAGGGGCAAAGCCCAATCCACCAACCAACCCCGCGCAAAGATCAGAGACAATATCGCCCTGCAGATTGGTGAGAACAACAACGTCAAATAAATCCGGACGAGTAACTAATTTCATACATAAATCATCAACGATAACGTCGTCAGATTTTAATTCAGGATATTCTTTTGCCACTTCATTAAAACATTCCAGGAACAAACCGTCAGTAAGTTTCATGATGTTTGCCTTATGTCCGCAGGTAATTCTTTTTGTTCCTTTTTTCTTGGCCATTTCAAAAGCGTACTTAATGACCTGTAAACTTCCGGGACGCGTAATGAAACGGCGACTCAATGCAACGTCGTGTGTGGGCATGTGTTCAATGCCACCGTAAGTGTCTTCAATATTCTCTCTGACAATTGTAATATCAATCGGAATTCCGGCTTTCGAAAAAACTGTGTCAACACCATGCAAAGTTTGAAAGACTCTTTTGTTTGCGTACGTGTTCCACGTCTTTCGCGCGGTTACGTTGACGCTTTTTACGCCTTTGCCCTTCGGCGTTTCCATCGGTCCCTTAAATAAAATTCCCAGTTCTTCGATAGTATGTTTTGCCTCAGGGGTCATTCCGTTGGAAAAGCCCTTATCAAAAACCCACTTGCCCATTTCCACGGTCTCGTATTCAAGTGGAACTTTATTGGCGTCAAAGATTTTCAACACGGCGTCCATGATTTCCGGACCTATTCCATCGCCTTTGGCTACAGCTATTTTCATGCAGAATTATATTTAAGGACAGTAGTTCACGAATTACCTGACACGAATTACTCGAATTAAAATGAATTATGCAAATTAAGAAATAGCCGAAATATTTTTTGAGAGAATTCGTATTATCTTCGTGTAATTAGAGTTCATCATGCCAAACATAATTTCAGAGGGAGTCGAGATAAGCGTGGAAACGTTTTATCAGCCGGATTACAGCAATCCAATGTCGGGTGAATATATGTTTGCCTATAAGA
>DATGFZ010000538.1:0-13472 GCA_035308805.1 Puia sp.
TCCTTCGCTGTGGGCTTCCCCGATGTTTGTAAAAATGCCAATGGTTGGTTGAATGATTTTCTCCAGCTTTTTCATTTCCTCGGTCTTGGAAATTCCCGCCTCAAATATGCCTAATTCACTTGATTCATTCATTTGCCAAACGCTTAACGGCACACCGATCTGGGAATTATAACTTCGCGGGCTGCGAACAATATTATATTCATCTTCCAGTAATTGGTTCAACCATTCCTTTACAATTGTTTTTCCATTGCTTCCGGTAATGCCAATAACCGGAATATCAAATTTGCTTCGGTGGAATCCGGCTAATTGTTGCAGTGCGGTCAGGCTATTTTTTACTAAAATAATATTTGCGTTCTTGTAATTCTTTACATTGATTTTGTTATCCGTCACAAAATTTCGTACGCCGCGCTGATACAGTTCTTCCATGAACTGTACGCCACTTCTGCGGGAGCCGCCCAATGCAAAAAATAAGGTGGTATCCGGATAAATCAACCTGCGGCTGTCGGTAAGCAAATGTTCGATCGCATCATCGTTATGCTGCAAGAGAAATTCTCCGCAAATGATCTCGTTTATATGGTTGATAAGAAATTTTATTGACCGCTTTTTTTAGGATTTATTAATGAAAGGAAAATGGCACTCCCGATGCACCCGAGAATCACCAGCAAAGAAACATAAATTGATATATTTATTTCTAAAATTGCCGAGAGCATTTTCAGACCGATAAAAATCAGCACAGCTGCGATACCCTGCTGAAGATAGGTGAACTTATCCACTGCGCCGCGCAATAAAAAAAATAGCGAGCGCAATCCAAGTACGGCAAAAATATTTGACGTGTAGATCACGATTCGCTGTTGCGTGATTCCGAAAACCGCCGGAATGGAATCGATCGCAAAAACAACATCTGCTGAAGCGAGTAAAATAATTACGACAAAAATGCTGGTGTACAATTTTCTTCCATCCTTTGAAATCCGCAATTTGCCGTTCCCGTCTTCGGATGTCAGGGGAAGAAATCTTTTTAAGAATTTGTACATTTTATTTTCATCAAGATTTGTTTGGTGGTCCTTCTTTGCCAAAAACATGCTGAAGCCGGTATAAACAAGAATCGCCCCGAATATATAAAGCACCCAGTGAAAACTTGCCACCAGGGTGACGCCAACGGTTATAAAAATGATCCGCAAAAAAATTGCCATCAATATTCCTATCAATAAAACCCTGGCGTAATATTTTTCTTTTATGGTAAAAAAACTGAAAATCAGGATAAAAACAAAAATATTATCAATGCTCAAACTCCACTCCATCAAATAAGCGCTCAAATATTCAATGGCGGTGGGATGTCCCTGTTCGTACCACAAAAAGCCAAAAAAAGCCACTGCAAGAAAAACCCAAAAGCAGGTTTGCAGCAACGCTTTTTTCATGGTGACCGCCGCCCCCTTTTTACTGAGTAAACCAAGATCGAAAATAACGGCGAGTATTAAAACGATTACAAAAATAAGGTAAGAGAGTTGCCCGGGAGTCATCTGGTAAAGTTAAGTCAAAGACCGGAAGTCATCGGCGGGTGCCTGACTCCGGGAAGCAGCCTTCCGATCGCCTGGCTGCTAACTATACTTTCTTTTTCTCAATGCCTGGTAAATAAATCCGAATAAAATGACCAGCAATATCGGAAGAGCGACATTAATAAACTGCCACATCGAACGGTTGTCCTCCACTTTTTTCGGATCAAGTAAACGAAGCGTAAAATCTTTTGAGCGTGTTTCTAAAATTCCCGAGGATCCGGCAACATAATCGAGACAATTCTGAATAAAATCCTGGTTGGCAAATGGATAGTCAATGTCTTTATTATAACCCATGGGCGCAGGCTGCCCCTGTCTTACTTCATTTATGACTATGCCGGAACTGGCACAGACAATTATTTTTGCTGGCTTTTCCGCCACACCTAAAAATGGTTGTTTATAAATATGGGCAAGTGTATCGAGCATGACGGAAGAAATTCTGTTCGCATATAATGAATGAAATTTCCCTTCCAGCAACATCGCGACAGGAATATCAGGCTGCGTAAAAACATTGGGATCACTTGCCTGCTTTACCATTTCAAAACTGATAATTGCCGGGGTGGAAATTGTTCTCCCGTTTTTTGACGTCTGGAGCAACACCGTTTTTTGTATGCCTGCTGCTTTAACCGTGTCAATCGAGTTGGAAAATTTTGCGTAGACCGGATCAAGGTTCTTTGAGATGGGATGCGTTAAACTCCCGTTGAGAAGCGGAAAATAAGGCCAAGGCAAAAGCTGCATCTGTGGCTTGTCTCCGTTCATCCCAACAACAAAATTAAGGGATGCACACTGCATGTCCTCCACCAGATCCTGGTTAACGCGAACTCCGTATTTAAAAAATAGATCTTCCAGATTCAATCCGCGGTCATAAGCCAGTGTTTCCCGGTCCAGGCTTAAACTATCCATTTCTGCGTGCAGGTTGTCTATCATAAAAATGATATTGCCGCCATGCATTGCATATTGATCGATTTTCAGTTTTTCGTTGTCAGAAAATCTTTGTGTGGGTTTCACAAGAATAATCGCGCTCAGTTCGGAAGGAATGGTCAGTACGCTGTCTAGTTTAATGATTGCGAACCGATAATTATTACGCAATCCTTCAATCAGGTTATATACGCTTAAATCAAGCGGCTCACCATTTCCCATCACATACGCAATTGCCGGTTCGGATTTTTCGGTGATCTTATCGATAGCGTTTGCGAATTTATATTCCAGCAAGGCCTCCGCATTATTGTACAGACTGTTTTCGTCGGTCTTGCCTACCCCTTTTAATAAATTCACCGGAAATAACCTGTCTTTATATTTTACCATTGCGCCGGGCAGTACAAATCGTTCGCTTTGTTCTTCTCCTTTCTTGGATTGAGCGACGATATTCATTGGCAGAATGCCCATCCGGTTCAAGGAGTCAACCAATAATTTTTTGGCGGAATCATCAAGATCGACCAGCGGATCAAAAAAACGAAAATGAACCTTCCCGTTTCCGTATTCTTTAAATTCTTCCAGCAATTCTTCCGTACTTTTTGCTAATTTTTTTATGCCGGATTTTAAATCGCCTTTTAAATAAACATCTACATTGATATGGTCATCAAGGTTTTTTAATAATCTTTTTGTAGGATCACTCAGCGTATATCTTTTTTCTTTGGTAAGATCCAGATGATAATGAAACTGAGCCGCAATAAAATTTATTGCCACCATGATCATCAGCAACCCAAGCCACCAGAATTTTGAAGAAATGTTTTTTTGCATGGCTGATGCTGTTAACGTTTTGCGAGATTTTTATTCGTGAATATTAAAAAGAAATAAATGATGCTTAGAAAATAAATGACATCGCGCAAGTCAACAACACCCCGGCTGACATTGCGATAATGAAAATCTATTCCGAGCATTTCGATATAATAATCCCAACCTGCTGCCAATGACTGGATGCTGCTGATCGCATTAAAACCGCTATAAATGATAAAACAAAAAAATGCCGCTGCAATAAATGCAACCACCGCATTATTGGTAAAGCTGCTGCAACATATACCGATGGCTACAAAAACGGCGGCAAGAAAAAGCAAGCCCAAATAAGACCCCATCGCTGCCCCGGTGTCAATTCCGTTTTGCCCGGCAAGCTGCTTGATGGAAAAATAATAAATGATGGTCGGTAATAAAGCAATGATCACCACGATCAGGCTGGCGATATATTTTCCGGAAACAACCTGCCATTTGCTCAAAGGCTTTGTCTGTAAAATTTCAAAAGTGCCGGTGCGGAATTCTTCGGAAAAACTGCGCATGGTGATTGCCGGAATAAGCAATAATAAAATCCAGGGAGCCAGTTCAAAAAAATTAGACAGCGTGGCGTAACCAAAATCAAAAATATTGGTGCCCGGAAAAACGAATAGCAGGAGACCGTTCATTAATAGAAAAACCACGATGGCGATATAACCGGTCAAGCTACTGAAAAACTGTCTTAATTCTTTTTTGCAGACTGCCCACATGGGCGCGAAAATAAGCGTTATTGCGAATAACTGATCAGTTATCAGCAGGCACCAAACACCAAAAAAAAATAAAATTTTTTTAACAAAACTTTTTCTCCTATTTTCGCTTTTCGCAAATAGCAAAATCAACCTTCCTTAGAAATCAAATTCAGGTTAAGGTTCAACATATTTAGCCGAAACCAACTGCAAGAAAATTCCCGCACCAGCGGGTTTTTTCATTTTATGGACCTTCCCGGAGGATATTTGCTGCAAATTTCTGGATTCAAAAAGCCGCGACAGGTCTTTTTTGCAGAGTCAGCCTAGGGAAGCATTTTCTCATTTAAGTACATTTCCCATGGTATGCTTTTTTCTCTCAAAACGTTGACAGAACGGCTGATCCGTTGAATTGAATAATCAATTTCCTCTTCACTGGTAAATCTCCCCAAAGCAAAACGCAGTGAGGAATGCGCCAGATCATCGCTCAGTCCCAATGCCTTCAACACATAGCTCGGCTCCACTGAAGCCGAAGTACAGGCAGAACCTGACGATACGGCGATATCTTTATTGACATCCATCATCATCTGATCGGCATAAACATATTTAAAAGACATATTGACTACATGGGGCAAACGATGTTCCCGGCTTCCGTTCACATAAGATTGCTCCAATTGCAATAATCCCTTTTCCAATTTATCCCGCAAGAGTGCAAGACGATTACTTTCATCTTCCATCTCCTCCATGCACAATTCGCATGCTTTTCCAAATCCGACAATGCCTGGAACATTGAGTGTACCACTTCGCCTCCCGCGTTCATGGCCGCCTCCGTCCATCTGGGCAATTAATTTTACGCGCGGATCTTTTCTGCGAACATATAAGGCGCCAACTCCTTTTGGTCCATACATTTTATGCGCACTCAACGACATCAAATCGATTCCGTCTTTATTTACGTCCACAGGGATTTTTCCCAAAGCCTGAGCTGCATCTGTAAAAAAAAGCAGATGGTATTTACGCGCAATTTTACTGATCTCATGTATGGGTTGAACCACACCAATTTCATTGTTGGCATACATGATTGCGATCAAAACTGTTTTTGGAGTGATCATAGATTCAAGCTCATTCAAATCAATCAATCCATCCCGGTTAACTTTCAAATAAGAGATCTCAGCACCCATTTTTTCAATGTGTGCGCAGGTATCCAGGACCGCCTTGTGTTCCGTGGTTACGGTAATGATGTGACTGCCTTTAGAAGCATACATGTCAAAGACCCCTTTAACAGCAAGATTATCCGATTCCGTTGCACCGGATGTAAAAACAACCTCATTTTTTTCTGCGCCTATTGATTTAGCAATTTGCTCACGCGCAATCTCAACGGCTTCCTCTGCCTGCCAGCCGAACGCATGACTTCTGCTCGCTGCATTCCCAAAAAATTGGCTATAATACGGAAGCATGGCTTCCACCACACGCTGATCACATCGCGTGGTCGCATTATTGTCTAAGTAAATGGGAAAATCCATCTATACAAAGTTAGAAGAATTAATAACGCTTTATCGTGTCGATTTTTCGATTACCTGGCACCCTTTTTTGCTGCCAACTTCATGCATTAAACCGGGCATGGCTATGCACATTTCGGGTATCTAAAACCGCTTATTCGCATTCAGGTTTACCTGTGAACTTCAAGCGCATTTTCAAATGCCCCGTTTGTAAACCAAAAAAAGTAACAATATTTTCAGTAATTTGAATCCACAGAAACTCCAACCAAAAATCAAAAATGCACAAAGTTGAACACATCGGCATTGCGGTAAAAGACCTTGCCACATCAATTCCACTATTTGAAAAACTGCTTAACACCTCATGCTATAAAACCGAAATGGTTGAATCAGAAAAAGTGAACACCGCATTTCTTAAAACGGGCGAAACAAAAATTGAATTACTCGAAAACACATCAGGCGACGGGGTTATAGCGAGACATATTGACAAAAAAGGCGAAGGCATCCATCACATTGCTTTTGAAGTAAATGATATCAAAGCGGAAATGCGGCGCTTAAAAGAAGAAGGTTTCATTTTATTACATGAAGAACCAAAATCCGGAGCCGACAATAAGCTGGTCTGTTTCCTGCACCCAAAAAGTACAAACAGCGTCCTGATTGAACTTTGCATGGAAAGAGAGCCACTCCCAGAGACGCAAATAAACTAAAAATCCACCTGCACGATTGCTCTTTGCATCAGTTCCGGATAGTAAAAAGGCAATTGCACGAACCAAAACCTATTGAGTAAATTCACGAAACCTGGCAGCTGATAATAACCATGCATTGAAGGCTCGTTTCATCATCATATTATTTCTTTTTTACCCTGTCCTGAGTAAAGCGCAAACTTTCGGCAGCCCGGTCATAGCCATTAATGGTCTTAGCGATCAAATTTCAATAACAAATCCGCTTTCCTGTTTTGTTGACTCTGCCAAATTAAGTGATGGACAAGTTTTTCAAACCGATTTCAACCTGCCCTATAATTCTTTCACGGAAGAATTCAATAAAAATTATTTTTCGAAAACCTTTTGGCTTCAGTTTGGAATAAAAAATAATTCAGACACAACCCAAACTTTATATTTGTTTTGCGGCGATATCAATTACATGACCGCTTATTTTAAACCGGCCGGCAATGAGGAACAAATTGTCCGAAGCGGAAGTTTGGTGGGAAATAATGATAGAGCGTTTAACAATGTATCCGTCTTACCCCTCACTGTTTTGCCCAGGCAATCCGGAAAAATATTTTTGAAATTTATTCAGAAAACGCAGGAATTTGATTTTGAAGGAATATCCATTTACAATCAAACTGCATTAAATAATTTTTTATTCTCCGAATACAAAAACGATCGCACATTTGTCTTCTTTGAACTATTATTCCAGGGGTTTTTACTGTGCCAGATTTTTTATGTGTTGTTTCAATGGGTTATCATAAAGCGCAAAGAATATCTTTATTATTTTTTCTATCTCAGTATAATCTCGCTCTATTTTGTAAGCAAATATGAATCTATTTACGGGATCAGGTTACTTTTTTCCCGTTACCCGGTCCTTACCGTTTATTTAAGCAAGACCCTCCTGATCCTTCCTTATTTTCTGTATTTCCGTTTTGTGCGCAGCTTTTTAGAAATGCCGCTCAATTACCCCAGGTTGAACAAATGGCTCATCCGCATGGAAGGTTTTTTATTGGTCTATCTCACTATAGATCTCAGTTTTATCATCATCACCTTTAACCAGAAAATACAGTTAGAAATTTATACAATTATTTTTTCGCTGCTTTTTCTAACCGTTGCATCATTCATCGTCTATTTATTCAGACAAAAAAAAGTGCTTATTTATTATATTCTTACCGGGAGTTTATTTGTCGGCATCGGAAATATTTTAGGACTGGTATTCACTTATCTGGATAATAATCTTCATGTTGATCTGGGTTTTCACAACATGCTCATTTTTTCTCAGATCGGAATTGTATTGGAAATCATTTGTTTCACTGCCGGGCTGAGTTATAAAAGTAAATCAGCTGAAGAAGAAAAAATAAAAAGCCAGCAAAACCTGATCGAGCAATTAAAAGCAAATGAAATCTTGCAATCACGCATGCAGCATATCCGTAACAAAATTGCGCAGGACTTACATGACGATATCGGCTCGACCTTAAGCTCCATTTCCATTTTAAGCGATTTGGCATTAAAAGAAAAAAATATTGAGCAATCCAATGAGGTGGTGAGTGAGATAAAAAACAATTCCATCAACCTTATGGAGAAAATGGACGACATTGTCTGGAGCATCAATCCAAAAAATGATTCACTTGAAAATTTACTATTGCGCATCAAGAGATTTGGCATTCAGCTATTCGAAGCAAAAGAAATTGATTACACGATTGAATTTGATGAGCACATTGCCCAAATGAAATTGCCGATGGATTATCGTCAGCATATTTACCTCATTTTAAAAGAAGCTATAAATAATCTTGTAAAATATTCCCGGGCAACAAAAGCAGAGATCAGGGTCAGTTGTAATAATAAAACGCTTGAGTTGTTTGTTATGGACAACGGCAAAGGTTTCGTTCCTCAACAATCAATAGCGGGTAACGGAATATTAAGTATGAAAAGTCGCGCACAGTTAATGAATGCCGAATTAATCATCCACGCCGAACTGAATAAGGGAACAGAGATCGTATTAAAAGTGGAGACATGACGTTGACGCAGGCAAATTCATATAAACATCTGATGAAAGAATCAAAAACAATTCATCAATTTTGAGGGAATGATAAAAATAGCCATTGTGGAAGACAATACAGCATTGCGCAACAGCCTTTGCAATTTGTTTGATAAAACAGAAGGCATGAAATGTGTTGCTTCTTTAAACAACCTGCTTAATGCAGTAAGTGAAATTGGCAAGGCAAAACCGGATGTAATACTGATGGATATCGGGCTTCCGCATATTTCAGGGATAGAAGGCGTTCGCACGGTGAAAACATACTTTCCGGGGATACAGGTAATGATGTTCACCGTTTTCGAAGAAGACGATAAAATATTTGATGCCATCAAGGCAGGCGCATCCGGTTATCTTTTAAAAAAAACCCCGCCGGAAGAAATTATTGAAGCCACCAAAGAATTGTATCATGGCGGGGCACCGATGAGCGCAAGCATCGCCAGGAAAGTAATTCAATCTTTTCAACAGCGTCCCGAAGAAAATGAATTGGAGGATTTTCGGTTAACCGTGAGAGAAAATGAAATTCTCTATTCTCTGGTCGATGGCTCAAGCTATAAAAAAATTGCAGAAAAATATTGTGTGAGCATAAGCACGATCCGTACGCATATCTGCAATATCTACCATAAATTACATGTAAACTCGAAGACGGAGGCCGTAGCTAAAATACTGAAAAGGTAAAAGACCCGGGATTTGAGATACAGGCGACGGGGCGTAACCTTTATTTGCTGCCCACATGTCTGTTGATCGCACCGCTCTCCCACAAAATCATATATTCATCCTATTGGTTAAAGAAACTATATTTTCTTTCTTTGAAATTAAAAAGATATGAAAACAAAAATCTTTCTGCTGGCTGCCATTGGTTCTTTTGTTTTTTTGCAGGCAACTGTTGCGCAGGTCAACGATCCGAGCCAGGTCGCAAAAAATGCGACAACAAATAGCGCGAACAGCAATATGAATAATGCAGCGAACAATGGCGTGAACAAAGTGGAAAATGGAATAAAGGGACTATTTAAGAAGAAAAATAAGACGCCTAAAGCCGATTCTAGCCAGGCGCAAACGGCCACTGCCGCTGCAACAAATTCCGGCAGCACTGCCGGTTCGGGATCCGGAGTAGCTGATGTCAGGACTTATCAGAATTATGACTTTGTTCCCGGGGACTCCATCGTTTTTTATGATGATTTCACCGGTGACCAGGATGGCGAATTTCCGTCTCATTGGGATTTGGAGAAAGGTCAGGCAGTTTTGAATAAGGTAGCCGGCACACCTGCATTCTTTTTAACGGAAGGAAACTATGTGGAGGTCGATCCGTTAATGAAGACAACTCATTATTTGTCAAATACATTTACTATAGAGTTTGACTATTTCGCAAAAGATGGCGCCTATGGCATCATTTGTTTTTTAAAAACAATCAATAAAGATGGCAACGATGGCAGGGCGGACGTGTCGTTTAATTCCCGGGGTGCGGTAGGCACCGGGTATTTTCCAAAAGATTTTAGCGCGGACTATCCGGGCAGTGAAAATAATTTTGCAGGCAAGTGGCATCATGGTGCAATCATCATGAAGAACAACCAAATGAAATGTTACGTTGATCAGTATCGTGTTCTGGTAATGCCGAATGTCGGTTTGAAACCATATGCCTTTGGATTTGGCGGGATCGGGTCGCAGGATAATCCCATCATTTTTAAAAACGTGCGCGCCGCTAACGGAGGCAATATGAATATGATCGGGCAAAAATTTACCGCAGCAAAAATCGTCACGCACGGAATTAATTTTGATATTGACAAAGCGACCATCAAACCCGAAAGTATGGGCACCTTGAATATGGTCGTCCAGGTGATGAAAGACAACCCCGACATTAAATTTGAAGTTGACGGACACACGGATAATTCAGGAACCGCTCCACATAATCTTAGCCTGTCTCAACAGCGTGCTGATGCGGTAAAAGCGCAATTGATAACCATGGGTATTGACGCATCCCGCCTTACCTCAAAAGGTCTTGGCGATACCAAACCCATCAGTGATAACGGTTCTGTCGAAGGGAAAGCAAATAACCGCAGGGTGGAGTTCGTAAAAATGTAAAGGTCAGGATTGTTTTTTTGCCCTGGCGCCGGCAGCATTTTTCAGCGCAGCATCCTTATCCTGCCAGCGCAGGATGAGAAATATTATTGTATTGCAAAAGAAGTCACGTAATTTTTTTGCGAATGTGCGTCGAGAGCATGAAGGAAATACAAGCCGGATGCAGGTTTTCTGATAAGATTTATATGGGCCGCATTTACACCGGCAAAATGATTTCGCTGAATTAACTGACCGTTTCCAGCAAAGATGTCTGTTTGCCAATCGCCCGGCATTCCGTCGAAAAGGATATTTATAAAACCGTTTGAGGGATTCGGATAAAGATAAATTCCCCGATTCCCTTCACCCAAGTCAACCATGCGAATTTCAGAATAGTTTACTGTTCCATCCTCATCTGTTATTTTCAACCTGAAATAAATCCTGTTCAGGTCATTGGCAGAAATCATATAGTTGTCTGAATAAGCAGAAGAAGTTTTTTCGACCCTGGAGCTGATGCTGTCTGTTTCATCAAAATGAATTCCATCCTCACTTTTTTGAATATCATACACTCTGTTTGGGAGTTCATTTAGAGTAGTCCAGGATAATTGTATTGTTTTATCGTTTTGTTTTGACGCCATAAAACCAGTAATATTTGTTGAAAGCAGTACCTCATTGCAATAATAGTAGGTCAGTAAGAAATGCATGGTATCATTTGCTGAGGAGGTAAAACTATAACTCGCACCGCCGCTGACGGCAGCAATCGTGGCGGGATTATAATTAAATACAGCGTTGCCAGTACCGATAAAAGGCACAACGTCGCTGATTATTGAATCACTCATAACATAATTGTTGAGCAACATTGTTTTTCCCTGGCTCGCATAGTCTGAGCCCGAACCGCTCACACCATCTGACGCATTTAAATCAAAAGATCCAAAATCGTGAGAACTAACATGGTAAAGAGGGGAAAACAGATCGCTGCCGCTGATGCTGTCTCGTCGTTTGACACTAACATCATACAAACCGGAACTGGCTGAATTATTTTCTAAGCTAAAGCCATAACCGAGGGAAATTGTTGCTTTAATCGTCACAGCAACCAGGGTTCCCTGCGAAGGATTGAACTGGGGTATAACAAAACCCCATGAATTATTTCCGGTTCCATGTAAGACAGTACTGTAAGTAACATTTTTTAATGTAGCGCTGCATTGAGCGTGCAGTAACAAAGACGCCGGCATTAGAGCAAAGAATGCAAGAACCAAACTGATACCGTTCTTAAAAGCAGTAAGGCGTCTCATAGGCATGTAAACCTCTCTTGGATTTTTGCCTATAACTCCCTAAAAAATAATTTTAGTGTGTGAAAACCACGCTATTACTGCGTCATAAATGATAATACGTAGTTTTTCTTCATATCAAAATCGTAAGCATGAATGAAATATACACCCGGTGGAAGTGAGTTTATAAAATCAATATGGGCTGAACTGGTATTGGAGCAATGAAACTTTTGAATGGATTGGCCGGTTGAGCTGAGCACATCAATCTGGAAATTATTCAGCGTGCGGTTGAACAGTACGTTTATAAAGCTATGTGAGGGATTCGGGTAGAGTGAAATGGTATTTTGTTGTTCAGCCAGGTCAACTTCACGTATGGTTGAATAAGAGGTGTTGTTATTTTGGTCAACGATCTTCAACCTGAAATAAACTTTATTCTTATCGGTTGGATTAAGATTATAGTCATAAAAATAATCGGCAACCGTATCTGCAATTGATTTTACATTGGTCACTTCATCAAAACTTGCTCCATCGCTGCTTCTCTCTATGTTATAAGTGCGGTTGATCTGATCGTTTGCTGTTTGCCAGGAAATATTAATGGCATTATCTTTTTGAAGCTTAGCATCAAAATCAACCAAGCTGGAGGTTATTACCGGGATGCTGCAATAATAATAACTGACTGTAAAATTGATGGTATCGCTTGCCGTAAAACCAAAGGAGTAATTCCCGCTGGCTTTATAATAAGTAGTTGCCGAATAGTCAAACTCTATATTTTCGGTTCCGAGAAAATTTGAGATGTCGCTGATAACGGAATCGCTGATATCGCTGTAATTATTCAATACATTGAACTGAGGAACGGAGATAAAATCGGGTCCGGAACCGGCAATCCCGTTAGAGGCAGCAAGGAGGTAGGGTCCGTAATTCAGAAGTATGTTGCCCATGTTATTCAGGGGAGAGGAAAGAGCGCTGCTGGCGATATGATCGTTTCTTCCAATACCTACCAAATAGCTCGAAGCCGTATTATTGTTGTTTTCCAATTGAAAAGCATACTGCAAGGTGATCACAGAAGTAATTTTCACGGCGACAAGAGTACCTTTGGACGGGTCAAATTGGGGGATATCAATGACGTGTAAATTGTTGCCTGTTCCGGAAACAACTGCGTTATAACTAATGGATTTCAGCGTCCCAGAACATTGGCTATGGCTAACTACCGGAAAGAGGACTGCGGCAGACAAAAATGCAATGCAGGGATGAATTAATAGGGTTCTTACGGCTTTCACACGGTGGATTTTGGATTAATCTAATAACTGAAAAAGCGTCACATTATTGCACCTTAAGGGCTAATACTTAGCGCTCACAAAAAAAGCGCACCGGTCGACGGTGCGCTTTTAGCATCAATGTTTATATGTTTTTATTGCTTTATTCCAATGGTTACTTTGGTGCTCCATTTAGTGCCATCTGCTTTAATAATCTGCAGAATATAAATTCCTTGCGCATAATTACTTACAGGCATTGAAATCGTAGAGTTCAACGAAGTAGCATTGAGCCTTTGTTCCTGTAATAATTTGCCGGTCAAGTCGATTAAGCGAACATTGGTCGTGGGGACCGAACCTCCCAAAGTAATGTAGATATAATTGCTCGCAGGATTGGGGAATACTTTGACGTTTTGTACCAGTTCACTATTTACCACACTAACCTGAGAATAAACAAATGAACCGTCTAAATCAACCATTTTTAACCGATAATAGTTAACTCCGTTTTGTGCTCCATTATCAGTATAGGAATAATTGCTTACCGTAGCCGAATTACCCTTTGCCGCCACAGTTCCGATATCCGTAAAATCAGAAGCATTACTGCTTCTCTCCACTGAGAAATAAGATGAGTTAACTTCCTGTTCTGTTGACCAGCTGACCAAAACCGAAT
>DATGFZ010000539.1:0-7130 GCA_035308805.1 Puia sp.
TCCTTTTGGGGTTGGCGGTGAATTGAGCGACAATGTTTTATATGGCGCAAATGTATTTATAACCCCAGGCGGCATTTTTGGAAGCGCCGGCGAAAATTATGTACGAGTCAGTCTTTGTACCCCTGAAGAAAAATTTATTGAAAGCATAGAGCGAGTCAAGGAATTTTTGGCAAATAAAACTACAGTAAATGTTTGATTCAATAACGATAGTCGGAGTGGGTTTGATCAGCGGCTCATTCAGTTTGGCATTGAAGAAGCACGGAATGGTAAAAAATGTCATTGGCATAAGCAGAACAGAAACCAGTATACAAAAGGCACTGGAACTTGGATTGATAGATGAATCCTTGCCCTTAAAAGAAGCCGTTGCAAAAAGTGATTTGATTTATGTCGCCATTCCGGTTGATGTAACGGTGACGGTTGTACGTGATATAATGGACATGATCAGCGACAGACAAATTATTGCCGATGCGGGGTCGACGAAACATGCATTGTGTAAAGCGATTGCAGTTCATCCGCTGCGGAGAAGATTTGTAGCTACGCACCCGATGTGGGGAACTGAATATAGCGGACCTGAATCTGCGGTTAACGATGCATTTGCAGGTAGAAGTTGTGTGATCTGTGAAAAAGAAAAAAGCGATAAAGATGTTGTTGAAACGATGGAAAATATCTACAGGCGATTGGGAATGCATGTGGTTTATATGGATGCCGATGCTCACGATATGCATGCTGCATACGTGAGCCATATTTCCCACATCACTTCCTTTGCTTTGGCAAACACGGTCCTTGAAAAAGAAAAAGAAGAAAATGCAATTTTTGAATTGGCAGGCGGCGGATTTGAGAGCACCGTTCGTCTGGCAAAGAGCAGCCCGGCAATGTGGGCCCCCGTTTTTATGCAGAACCGCGAAAATGTTCTGGATGTTTTGAATGAACATATTTCTCAATTGAGAAAGTTTAAAAGCTCTTTGGAAAAAGAGAATTACGGCTACTTGTGGGAGTTAATGGAAAATGCGAACAAAATCAGGCGAATTATAAAATAACCCGGTCTTTCAATAAAGGGACGGAATTTCATGATCAGGGATAGGGGTCGATAATAGGATAAAATCGATTCGCGATTAACGGAATTGGCTTACAAAAAAATGATTAAAAATTGGTTGGCTTAATTGCGGGAACACTGAAAGTGGATGGGAATAGGATGTGCAGGCACACGACGCTCCGATGCTTAATCGTCAACAAATGCCGGGAACACAATCAAAACACTAAAAGCGACGAAAAGCTACAATAGTCGTACCTTTGCGCAAAATTTGAAAAATATATGATGACGTTTGAAGAGCTTGGGTTGGATTCGAAATTAATTCAGGCAACGGACGCGCTGGGATACAAAAATCCTACGCCTATCCAGGAGCAGGCAATCCCTGTTTTGCTCAGTGGTACAAAAGATCTGGTAGGATTGGCGCAAACTGGCACAGGGAAAACTGCAGCGTTCGGTTTGCCTTTGTTGCAATTGATACTTTCTGAGCAAAAATTTCCGCAGGCATTGGTGGTTTGCCCTACCAGAGAATTGTGTTTGCAAATTGTGAGTGAAGTGGAGTTGTTCAAGAAATTTATGCCCGGAATGCATGTCGTTGCTGTGTACGGCGGCGCGTCGATAGGAATGCAGATACGAGACCTAAAAAGAGGTGTTCAGATCGTCGTGGCGACGCCCGGACGGTTGATCGATCTGATAGAAAGAAAAGCAATTAATCTCGAACAGATAAAATATGTTGTACTGGATGAGGCCGATGAAATGCTGAACATGGGTTTCCAGGATGACATTGAATTTATTTTGCAAAACACACCAAAACGTGAAGCAACGTGGCTTTTCAGCGCAACCATGCCGCCGGAAATACGTCGGGTGAGCAGGAAATACATGAAGCAGCCCGTAGAAATAACCGTTGGTAAAATGAATACCGCTAACAAGAATACTGACCACCAGTATTATGTTACTGCTGCGCACCATCGTTACGAAACGCTGAAGAGAATCATTGATTTCAACCCCGGTATTTACGGAATTATTTTTACGCGCACAAAGGCTGATGCTCAAAATATTGCAGAAAAACTGACGAGAGAAGGTTATGATATTGACGCATTGCACGGTGATCTTACGCAGCAGCAACGGGATAAAGTTATGGGTGAATTCCGTGAAAAAGCTTTGCAGTTGTTGATCGCGACTGATGTTGCTGCCAGAGGAATCGATGTTCAGGGTATTACCCATGTAATTAATTATGAGTTACCGGATGACGTAGAAGTCTACACACATCGAAGCGGACGGACGGGCAGAGCCGGAAATACAGGAATATGTTTATCCATTGTGCATAGCCGCGAGATTGGCAAACTCAAACAAATCGAAAGGACCGCGCAGGTGCAGTTTCATAAATTGGAAATACCTGCCGGTAAAGATGTTTGCAGAAAACAATTTTATCATTTCATGGATAAATTGTTGCAGGCGGATATCAGTCATGGCGATTATGAATCGTATGTGCCGATGCTGACTGAGAAATTTGCGGATGTTGATAAAGAAGAAGTCCTTAAGCGGGTCGCATCGATGGAGTTTAACCGATTTTTAAAATATTATGAAAACGCGGAGGATCTTAACCTGCGAGAGCGTGTTCGTGAATACCGAACCGATGGTGTTCCCATTCCTCGGGGAAGAGAAAGGAGAGAATATCAGCCAACCAACGGAAGAAGTAACAGGGATACGCGCGGAAGAGAATTTGGCGGGAATGGAGATTATTTAAAATTATTTGTAAATCTCGGAACAAAAGATGGATTTTATAAAGCGAGTTTTTTGCAATTCATTCTCGATATGAGTGATCTGAGAAAAGAAGTTTTAGGAAGAGTTGACATGAAAGAAATGAATAGCTGGATCGAGATTGACAGAAGTGCAGCAACACAAATGATTCGTTCAATAGACGGTAAAAATTACAAAGGAAGGAGAATCAGGATGAATGAAGCGAATAGCCGGTAGGCCCTATCCCCGGCGGGGACATATTTTACCCCTTTGGGGAGGGGGAAATCTTAAATTCTTTTATGGAAGCAACGCAAACAAAAATGAAAGATCTGGTTCAGGAAAAATGGAATAAGCGACCGCTGATTATCTCTGGTCCATGCAGCGCTGAAACCGAAGAGCAAGTTATTGAAACAGCTGTCCGGTTGCACAAGACCGGCAGAGTAGACGTGTTGCGGGCCGGAATCTGGAAACCACGTACGCGCCCGGGAATGTTTGAAGGCATCGGCACAAAAGGTTTGCCGTGGATGCAACAGGCAAAAAAGTTAACAGGGATGCCTGTCACGGTCGAGGTGGCTACTGGGAAACAAGTTGAAGATGCGCTTACGTTTGAAGTTGATGTGTTGTGGGTGGGAGCAAGGACTACCGTGAATCCGTTCAGTGTCCAAGAAGTTGCCGATGCGTTGCGTGGAGTTGATGTGCCGGTCCTGATAAAAAATCCAATCAATCCCGATCTGGAATTGTGGACGGGTGCCGTTGAGCGTGTTGCGAAAGCCGGGATCAAACAAATTGGTTTGATACACCGCGGCTTTTCTTCTTACGGGAATACGGAATATCGAAATGCGCCGATGTGGCATCTTGCTATTGAAATGAAACGACGCAATCCGGACATGCTTTTTATCAATGATCCTTCGCATATATGCGGTCGCCGGGATATTTTATTGGATGTTGCTCAAAAAGCAATAGATCTTGATTTTGACGGATTGATGATCGAAAGTCATATTGATCCCGATAAGGCCTGGAGCGATGCGAAACAGCAAATAACCCCGGAACGTTTGGCAGAAATGCTTGACAGTATTCGCTGGAGAAAAGAAGATGTGGCATCGGATGAATATCACGCCGCGCTGGAAAAATTGCGCCAGCAAATCAATCATCTGGATGATGAGTTGATGCAAATATTATCCACGCGGATGAAAGTTTCTGAAAAAATCGGTCAGTATAAAAAAGACAACAACATCACGATCCTGCAAACCAACCGCTGGAACTCAATACTGGAACGGGCTTTCGAAAAAGGAGAAAAGATTGGATTAAGCAAAGAGTTCATCACAAAATATTTCGACGCCGTACACATGGAAAGTATCAGTCATCAGAATAAGATAATGAATCAATAAATCTCATTCCCCTGAAGAGGATATTTGTCCTTTTTTCAGGGAATGGGGTAACAATTAATAAGCTGCCAATGCAAAAAAAGATATTCCAGTTTTCATCAAAAAGAGTGAGTTATTATTTTGATGCCGATTTCAGTTATCTCCAAAAAATTGCGGATAAAAGTCAAGCAGTAATTATCACCGATGAAAACATTTTCAAAAGTTTCAAAAAGAAATTTGAGGGATGGAACCTAATTGTAATAAATGCCGGCGAAGAGTTTAAAGTGCAGCAAACAGTTGATACCATCATTGAGCAACTGATCACCATGGAAGCCGATAGAAAAACTTTTTTGATAGGCGTTGGCGGTGGAATTGTAACGGACATCACGGGTTATGTTGGCTCGGTCTATATGCGTGGCGTAAGATTCGGATTTGTTCCCACTTCATTGCTTGCCATGGTTGATGCTTCTATCGGCGGAAAAAATGGAATCGATATTGGTGATTACAAAAATTTAGTGGGTACCATCAATCAACCCGAATTTTTGCTGTATGATATATCATTTTTGAAGTCTTTGCCTCAACATGAATGGGCCAACGGTTTTGCGGAAATTATCAAACACGCTTGTATCAAAGACCTGAACTTATTTAAAGAGCTCGAAAAAAATAAACTGTCCCATTATCAAAAAAATAAGCCGGCATTATTAAAACTGATCCAAAAAAATGCGCTCCTGAAATCAATCATAGTAAAGAAAGATGAATTTGAAACGAATGAAAGACAACTATTGAATTTTGGACATACGCTTGGTCATGCTATTGAAAAGATTTATGAATTATCACATGGTCAGGCCATTTCACTTGGAATGGTCACTGCCTGTATCATTTCAGAACATTATTTGGATTTTAAAGATACTTCGCGGGTTATTTCAACGCTTGATAAATATGGATTGCCGACATTGGCGGAATTTGAACCGAAAAAAGTTTTTGATATGATGAAGATGGATAAGAAAAAAGTGAAGCAGTCAATTAATTATGTACTGTTGAAAAAGATCGGAGAGGCGCAGACAAGGTCAATCCCCATAAACGATTTAGAAAAAATTATTTATTCGATTATTCGAGCAAGATGAAAAATTCATGAAGCAAGAAGCATGAAGTATGCAGGCAATAATTCATCCATCAATATTAAAAGGAACTATACAGGCGCCGGCTTCTAAGAGTTCGATGCAGCGTGCATGTGCCGCAGCATTGCTTAGGGCGGCAAAAAGCATTATTAAAAACCCTGGATATTCCAATGATGATAAAGCAGCGCTTGGAGTGATAAAAGCGTTGGGGTGCCAATGGTCAATGGTCAATGGTGAATTGTTCGTTGACAGCACGAATTCGTTTTTATCCCTGGAAACCAGGCAACGTTCATCGGTCATCGTTGTCAATTGCGGCGAAAGTGGTCTCGGCATCCGCATGTTTGCGCCAATTCTTGCGTTAAGCAGGAATGAAATTGTTATTAATGGTGAAGGAAGCTTGTTGAACCGCCCCATGGATTTTTTTGATGAGGTACTTCCGCAGTTAGGGGTTGAAATAGTTTCAAATAATGGAAAACTGCCGTTAAAAATAAAAGGACCGCTTCAGCCAAAGGATATTCAGATTGATGGTTCTTTAAGCTCGCAATTTCTGACAGGGTTACTATTTGCATACGCAGCCTCTGCAGCAAGCGACGTATCTATTAAAGTCAAGAACCTTAAAAGCAAACCATATGTTGACTTGACCCTACAGGTTATGCGTCAATTTGGTTTACGGGTTGCTGACAATAAGAATCACCAGGAATTTTTCTTCGGGCGACGGAGAAGTGATAATGATCACCGCTTAACGATTAACTACACCGTGGAAGGCGATTGGAGCGGGGGTGCATTTTTATTGGTAGCAGGTGCAATTGCCGGAAATATAGTCGTGAAAGGTTTGGATATAAATTCAACACAGGCTGATAAAAAAATTATCGAAGCGTTGAAAGATTGTGGTTGTCAGGTGCTTTGTAATAATAGTGAATTTTCTTTCCTCGCTTCCTATGGAGGGGAGTTGCGTGCTTTTCAATTTGATGCCACCGATTGTCCTGACCTTTTTCCGCCTCTTGTTGCACTAGCCGCGTATTGCCAGGGAGAAACAAAAATCAAAGGAGTAAAAAGATTGGCACATAAGGAAAGTAACCGGGCAATAACCCTTCAGGAAGAATTTGCAAAGATGGAAGTAGAAGTAATTTTAGCGGACGATGTAATGATCGTTAAACGAGCAAATACAATCAAGGGAGCAGCGGTTCATTCCCATCAGGACCATCGTATTGCGATGGCTTGCGCAGTTGCTGCCTTGAAAGCAGATGGGGAAACTATTATTGAAGATGCAGAGGCAATCAGTAAATCCTACCCGGATTTTTATGATCACTTGAAATCATTGGGAGCGCGGATAACAACGAATCAACTCATCAAACTATAAACTTTCAACATTGAATTCATTTGGCCGAATATTTCGAATAAGCATTTTCGGAGAATCTCACGGCGAGAGCGTGGGTATTGTGATTGATGGTTGTCCTGCAGGATTGTCATTAAGGGTTGAAGATTTTCTCGAAGACTTGGAAAGAAGAAAGGGGGGAACGCAAAAAGGAACAACTCCCCGTAAAGAAGATGATCTGCCGATTCTCAAAAGCGGAGTTTTTAATGATAAAACTACCGGGGCTCCGATTGCCATTTTATTTGAAAACAAAAATACACGTAGTGGTGATTATGAGAAGCAACGCTCAGTACCACGGCCCGGTCATGCAGATTTTGTAGCACATGCAAAATTTGGCGGTTTTGAAGATTACCGCGGTGGCGGACATTTTAGTGGAAGATTAACTGTTGCAATGGTCGCCGCAGGCGTTATTGCGAAAAAAATATTAAAGACTTCTCCCCGGATCGAAATAAAATCGACCATACTCGAAGTTGGCGGTGAAACTGACATTGCCAAAGGAATTCAAA
>DATGFZ010000540.1:0-3265 GCA_035308805.1 Puia sp.
CGGCAACTTGTGTGTTATTGCTGAGGATACAGTTATCTCCCACTATGCAGTCATGCGCCAAATGACAATAGGCCTGTATGAGGCAATTTTTTCCAATCACGGTTTTTTCGCGGTCTTTAGTTCCACGGTTTACGGTAACAAATTCACGAATGGTGGTATTATCACCTATAAAAACATTGGAATACTCTCCTTGAAATTTTAAATCTTGTGGAATGGCGCAAATAACAGCTCCCGGAAAAATACGGCAATTTTTACCGATCCGTGCTCCCTCCATGATGGTCACGTTTGAGCCAATCCATGTTCCCTCGCCAATTTCAACATCCTGGTGGATAACGCTAAAAGGATCAATTTTTACATTGGTTGCAACTCTGGCATTGGGGTGAATATAAGTATGCGGGTGAATCATTCTTTGATCAATTGGTTGGTTAGTCGGTTTTTCCGCTATGTCAGGTTCTACCTTATATAATATGTTTTTCTTCATTAAAAAATGCTGAGAGAGCCCAGCATCTCACAAAAATAGGTTTATTTATGCCAAGTTTGTGTCATTAACTTCTTTTTACCAATTGAGCGACCAAATCCGCTTCAGTGGCAATTTTGTTTCCTATAAACACTGTTCCCCGCATTTCACAAATGCCGCGACGAATGGGAGAAAGCAATTCCAAACGCAAGATCATCGTATCCCCAGGGACTACTTTTTGCTTGAATTTACAATTATCGATCTTTAAAAAATAAGTATCGTAATCTCCCGGTGGCATGGCATTAATGGCTAAAATACCACCTGTCTGCGCAAGCGATTCAACCTGCAATACGCCGGGCATAACCGGGTTGCCCGGAAAATGTCCCACAAAAAAAGGTTCGTTGAACGTGATATTCTTGATGCCAACAATATGCTTGTCGGATAATTCAATGATCTTATCAACCAGTAAAAAAGGATACCGGTGGGGCAAGGTCTTTTCTATCTGCTGTGCATTGTAAATGGGTTGCTGATTCGGGTCATAAACCGGAATATTCTTTACATGCTTGTTTTTTTTTAGGTATTGTTTGATTTTCTTTGCAAAGTCAACATTGGTGGAATGTCCCGGGCGATTGGCGATAATATGTGCTTTTATCGGATAGCCAATTAAGGACAGATCACCCACCACATCAAGAAGCTTATGCCGTGCAGGTTCGTTGGGGAATCTTAATTCCAAATTGTTGAGATATCCTTCCGATTTGATTTCGATGGTATCTCTCTTAAAAACTTTCGCCAGCCTCTTCATTTCTTCTTCGGTGACGGGTTTATCTACCACAACGATCGCATTGTTTACATCGCCGCCCTTTATAAGATTATTATCCAGAAGCATTTCCAGTTCATGTAAAAAACAAAAAGTACGACATGGGGCAATCTCTTTTTTAAAATCGAGCATGGTTTTCAACCCTGCGTGTTGTGTGCCCAGCACCGGGCTATTAAAATCAATGAGTGTCGTTACTTTATATTCCATGGAGGGCATCGCCACCATTTCCACGCGTTTTACATCATCATAATGAGAAATGTTTGAGTCAATGCTGTACCATGCTTTGGCGGCATCCTGTTCGACAACACCTGCATCTTCAATGATTTCAACAAAGGGTTGTGAACTGCCGTCTATGATCGGCATTTCCGGTGCATTAATTTCAATCAGACAATTGTCAATGCCCATGCCTACCAGGGCAGCAAGTACATGTTCGACCGTGCAAACTTTTGCCCCATTGTCTTCCAGCGTTGTGCCCCGGGAGGTATCGGTAACCAGGTCACAGTCGGCTTTAATGAGCGGTTGACCGGGAAGATCAACACGTTGAAATTGAAATCCAAATCCGGGATTGGCAGGTCTCAAAGTCATGTCCGCATTTATGCCAGTATGCAATCCCGTTCCTGAAATGCTTACTGCCGAAGCTAATGTATGTTGTTTATCTGGGTTGAAAATACTATCCATTCTTTTTTATTAAGAGCCGACAAAGATACAATTCAGGGGTGAATGGTCAATGATGTGCAGTCAATAGTTTAATTTCGGTTCAATCACCATGGAGAATTGACCACGCATCATCAAATATCTTCTTCTCTTTCCAACATTAATATTGCACTTTGGGGAACGATAAAATATTTTTCCGCTTCGTAAAGCACTTCCGTAGCTCCGCTCATTAAAAATATGGCGATGTCTCCTTCACGCGCCTGTAAAGGAACATACTTCACCTGGTCGTCCTGGTTTTTCCAGGGCTCATCATCCACGGGCATAGGAATTGCGTAACCCGGTCCGGTTTTAATTACATACCCTTGTTGGACTTTTTCTTTTTCCTGAACTCCGGGTGGCAAATACAATCCGCTCTCAGTTCGCTCATTCGGCTTTGACGGACGAATAAGCACCCGATCACCAATGACCACCAATTTTTTAAATTTATTATCAGAAGTAAGATGAAGCGCCATGGTAAAATGTTGTCATGCAAAAATAATCAATCATCGTTTCATTATCGACAGAACGCAGATTAATTATAATGTTGGTGACCGCCACCAGGGAAAAGATCGCAAAAGCATAATCCCGATCATCATAACAATTCTTGATCCCGATTATATACGCGGCAATTTTCCAGTCTTGTTGCAGGGATGTTTATTAACAAAATATTAGCCGCACAATATTCATAACCGCAAATGAATTAATTTTATTTGTAGTAAAATAAATACCATGGAAGGAAAAAAACCCAAAATATTATTGTGTGAAGATGATCAGAATCTTGGAATGGTGCTGAAGAATTACTTAGAGTTAAATGATTTTGATGTGACCCTTGAACGCGACGGAAGACTCGGTCTTGCTGCGTTTCAGCGCGAAAAATTCGATCTGTGTTTGTTGGATATCATGATGCCGCATATGGATGGATTTACCCTGGCTGAAGAAATCCGGGACGTGGATGCTGATATACCTTTGTTTTTTTTAAGCGCAAAAACAATGAAGGAAGACATTATCCAAGGCTATAAACTTGGAGCCGATGATTACATCACCAAACCTTTTGACAGTGAAGTCTTATTGCTGAAAATAAAAGCGATCCTCAAACGCAATGAAGACCTGAACAGAGAAGCAGATAATAAAGAATTTGATCTCGGTTCCTATCACTTCAATCCAAAACTGCGGGAGCTTGGACACAAAGGACAGATGCAAACCTTATCGCCGAAGGAAAATGAATTGTTGAAAATGCTTGCTGAACATTTAAATGATCTTTTGCCAAGAGAACAGGCTTTGAAAAAAATATGGGGAAG
>DATGFZ010000541.1:0-13858 GCA_035308805.1 Puia sp.
CTTTCTGGATGCTTGCCCTCACTGTACTCACTGTCGGATTGTTGATCGCAAGGATAATATACGGAATCGTACCACTTGGTCATTACCTGACCATTTATGTATTTGCCTCCATTTATCTTTTGGCTATACTTGGATTAGGGTTGCTCATGTCAACATATGCGCAAACTCAGCAACAATCTATGCTCGTATCCTTTTTTGTTACTATGGTTTTTAATTTACTCAGTGGGTTGTACACGCCGATAGAAAGCATGCCGGTTTGGGCGCAAATTATAACGAAGTTAAATCCTGTATCTTATTTTATTGAAGTGATGCGCATGGTAATATTGAAGGGCAGCGGACTTGCAGACATCAAATATCATATTCTGGCTTTACTTGCATTTGCGACATTTTTCAATGGATGGGCTATTCTGAATTATAAAAAAAGATCCGGGTAACTATCCCTTCATGACATTATTCCATGGCTCATCGTTAACTTCAAATCTCCCTGTTTTCTCGGACAACTGTATTTTGAAAACGACTCCTTTTATGTCGTTCAAATTATCAGGCGCAAATGGCCAATGTTCGCCAAGATGCATTTTTTTTGTGCTGATAAAAGGGTAAACCCTGGTTAAAAGCACTTTCAAAGCTCTTGCACGTTCATCTTTATCGATCACTTCAACAAACTTACCCCATGAAATAATGCTTTTCCATGTTGCCAGCGTCTCCAGCGAATCAACTTCGAAACATACGTCTGAGTTTTCTCTCATCATTTTTGTTTTCAATCCTTCCTGGGTATGGCAATACACAAATTCGCCATCATATGCATAACTGATGGGCACTACGTAGATTTTGTTGTTTGCATGACAACCTATGCGTCCGATAAACTGTTTTCTAAGAAAGTCTTCGATCTCTTCGCCGTTTAATGTTCCAAACATATTTGTGAATTTGAAGTAAAACTATAGTTCTCTTAATTTCTCAATAATGATCATCCTCAGTAATGGCGCTGATGTTAGTCAGTGAGATCTCATACCTGACTTGGATCATTCAATTGTCTGATGTAAATCATTATTTAGGTTGAAAGGCAAACATAATTTCACTGCACAATATTTTAATATGAAGCAAATAATCGTAGCAGTGGATTTTTCAGATTCATCTTTACATGCAGCTTATTATGCTGCAGAAATAGCGTTACGCTTAAAAAAAGATATAACGTTGATCCATGTTATGGAAATACCAATCAACCCTTTCCAGGTGCCGCTTACAGAGTTGGAGTTTACAGAAATCGAATCAGCTGTAAAAGAAGAGCTGGAAGACCTTCGTCAGCAATTGGTAAAGAGAACAAATAATAAAATCATCATTAGCAAAGAATTAAGATATGGCATAATAGGCCAGGAACTGGAAAAACTTAGTAAAGAAATAAATCCTTTTGCCAT
This sequence comes from Puia sp., assembly GCA_035308805.1. GTDB lineage: Bacteria > Bacteroidota > Bacteroidia > Chitinophagales > Chitinophagaceae > Puia. The sequence continues at coordinate 1,413 of DATGFZ010000541.1, forward strand.
AGTAATGGGTGTGGCGACCGGCGGAAAAAGGATAAGATTATTTTTAGGAAGCAACACTTTCAGGTTGATGCATGATGCGGACTACCCTGTGCTCATCATCCCGGAAAGAACTCTATTTAAACCTTTACAAAAAATCGCCATCGCATCAGATCTGTTTGAAACGTACCCGGTGAGACCGCTCAACTTTATTAAAGAATGGCTAAAGGCTCTTTCTCCCCAGTGCGATATCGTATTCGTTGAACCAGATCAGAAATCCTCGTCAAAATTCCTTCCCGAGACAAACAGGTTGCAAAAAGCTTTTGGAGAATTCAACCCGAAATTTCATTTTATTGATGCCGCCAACGTTGATGCGGGAATAATTAATTTCATTGAGGAAAAAAAACCAGATATGTTGGTTGTTCTTCCGCAAAATCATCGTTTGTTTAGCTCATTATTTCACACCAGCATTTCAAGAAAACTTGTCTTACATACCCATTTGCCAGTACTCTCGCTCGCTGTCAAATACGCTGATGATAATGCAGAATCAGGAAACATTCACGACGAAGAAGTAGAACATGATTGTTCAGTATGTAGTGGTGCCTGCAGAAAAGAAAGTGTTGCCAGAAAAGCCTTTGACCAAAGTCATACAGTTGAATGACCAGCATCCTTTATTAAATCAAATGATAAAAATAATTTTGCTTTTGTAAACAATAATATTTTATTAAACCATAGGAGCTTTTATGTCAGTTAAATCTTTGGTTAAGAATGATGATTTTTTACCATCATGAAACTGAGGCTGTCAAAAAAAGAAGATGGTAAAAGAGCCCAATTTGAGTTAAATAATACACGCATATTTTGTGGCATCAAATCCGGCCATGGCAGAAACGGGATTTGTAAAAACAATTAAACCTATGCACCCATGGTATTGCAATTAAACAAAAATGGTTCGTTGAAAACATTTCAGCAGCAATTCAATGAATATTATCCATTTTTAAAAATAGAATTCTTTAAAAAAATTACGTCTGGTGAATCATTAACCGGTTCGGGGTTCCTGGCAAGATCCGGATCCGAAAGCAAAATTAATAGGTCGGCAGATCAATCAGTAAGTATTGATGTGAATAGAAAAAGAAAAATTGCTGAGCTTGAAAAAGATTTTGACAATTTATTAGGTCTTTCTGCACATGTCTTCAGAAAATCGGGTAACGTTTGGGTTGAAACATCACTGACAAATGAATGGTCACTTGAAGATCAGAATGAAGAAGGTAAACAAATCAGCAGACATTTTAAAGACAATGAAAGTTAATCAGTCGAATAAACCGGATACGTATGAACGCAACAAAACCACTTGAGTTCACTAAAGAGAATAAGTCCGCCATTGATAATATTGACAAACTGATCAATAAAGTCTTTGCTGACAATAATTATTCCTTTAAGAAAAACAAAGCCAGACAAATAAATCCGGATTATAAAAAATGGATCATGCCGGAGGAGCCTCAAAGATTTCTCAAATGCAAAAAATACGATCCTCTTTAAATATATTATAACCTTCTGCCCGCTTTATCGCAATGCCAGCCTCTTGCTCTCCTTCCGCTGATCTCACCTCTCATCACAATTGATCCATGATGACAATCATATAAGCTGCCATTGGCCATCATCCTTTAAAAAATGGGTATCTGATAATTTTGAAAATCAAACAAAATAAACCTGCTAAAAAATGGAAAACAATAACATTCAACAAAATGAATTCAAGCCAAAAGGCGCTATTGCATTTTTTATTCTCCTTGTAGCGCTTGGTCTAATTATTTGGTTTGGGATTTATATCCTAATGCTTCAACGCAGTTAAAATAAATTTTATGATAGACAAATCTGAAATAAGAATATTAATTGCTACCGGTATCATCACCATGCTTTTTATATTTTCAATCCTATATGCGAAAAACAGTAAGAACATAGATCTTCCTGAATGTCTTCCCTACAATAAGACATATGAAGAACCAAAAATTGTCAAGCTCGATTCGAACATATACCAAGTGTATGTCGTGGCGCAAATGTGGCAATTTCAACCCGCGCAGATTTATATTCCCGTCGGGAGTACCGTTGATTTTTATCTCACATCAAAAGATGTTGTTCATGGTTTTGATATTTATGAAAAAAATGTGAACATGATGGCCGTCTATGGAGGCATCAATAAAACGACAGTGAAGTTTGATGAACCTGGGGTATATAAAATAACCTGTCATGAATATTGCGGAGTGGGTCATCAAAATATGCAGGCAGAAATAATTGTAAACTATCCATCATCGAAATAATTTTTAAAGGACAAAAACCGTAATCATTATGCAACTGAGCCGCTCATTAAAAAATGTGATATTCATAGAATTATTTCTTCCCATATCACTTCTTATCATTGGTATTTATCACGGACTGATGCAAACCATTTATCGCAGCGGTGCCATACATCAATCAAGCGCGGCGCATCTCGATTATTATCAAGGTCTCACGCTGCACGGAGTGATAAATGCCATAGTGCTAACCAGTTTTTTTGCAGTAGCATTCGGTCATGCAACAATGACTTTTTATTTAAAAAGAGAGCCAAATAAAATCATATCCTGGGTTTCACTTTTATTGATGGTCATAGGAACATTGCTTGCAGCATGGGCCATGCTTTCCGGCAACGCATCCGTATTGTACACTTTCTATCCTCCCCTAAAAGCACACCCATTTTTTTATCTCGGCGCAGCATTATTAATTGTTGGTTCTTGGATTCCCTTATTTAATTGGGCATCGATGTACCTAAAATGGCGCAGGCAAAACAAAGAAACTAAAATGCCCTTGGCGGTACTCGGAACACTCGTGAATTTTACGATTTGGTTTATATGCACACTTGCTGTTGCTTATGAAGTGTTGGTGTTGCTTTTACCATGGTCAATGGGTTTAACAAAAGAAATAAACGTTTCTTTGGCAAGAACACTTTTCTGGTTCTTCGGCCATGCGTTAGTTTATTTTTGGCTGTTGCCTGCTTACATCATGTACTATACCATTTTACCAAAAGTTGCCGGCGGAAAATTATATTCTGATCTTGCAGGCCGCGTTGCCTTTTTTCTTTTTCTTTTATTATCCGTCCCCGTTGGCGTTCACCATCAATTCAGCGATCCTAATATTGAAAGGGGAACAAAATTTTTTCAATCGTTGCTCACTTTCGGCGTAGCTGCTCCCAGTTTTATCACCGCGTTCACTATTGCCGCATCTCTTGAATATGCAGGAAGAAAACGCGGCAGTAAAGGGGTTTTTGGATGGATGACTAAACTCCCCTATTTAAATCCCGGCAATTATTTGTTTGCATACCTGATATGTGGTTTGATACTTTTTATTTTCGGGGGTCTGACCGGAATTGTAAATGCATCTTACCAATTAAACAACGTCGTCCACAATACTGCATGGCTGCCTGGACATTTTCATATGACGGTCGCAGGTCCGGTTTTTCTTGCCATCATTGGAATGAGCCTTCATCTTTTTGCAACAATGCAAGGGAAAAAAATATTTCTTCCGCGCATTAATGTGATCGTACCGTATTTGTGGTTGATTGGTGTATTAATTTTTTCAACAGGCTTGATGTGGGGCGGTCTTATTGGCGAACCAAGAAGAACAAATTTAGGGATGACCTACCTCAATCCCTCCAGCGCATTGTATCATCCGCAATGGGTTCCGACAACTTTTCTTGCAATGGCAGGAGGAATAATCATGACTATTTCCGGGTTACTGTATTTTATCGTTTTTTTTGGAACAGTTTTCAGCAAAAAAACCTCAAAAAGTGTACTTGAGTTTCCGGTAACTGAATCTTACCACGATGAAAAAAGAATCCGGCTTTTGGACAGCTTTAAACCGTGGTTGGTAATCACGATTGTAATTATATTGATTGCTTACGTGCCGGCGCTTACCAACGTGTTGACCAATTCAGGCCCAAAGGCGCCAACTTTTTTACCCACAAATCCGACGCCTGGCGCAAAATAAATTCAAAACAAACTAAAATGCATTTTTTAAGAAGATCAATATGGATTCTCACCGGTTTCTTAGTTGCGGTCCCATTTTTTTTATTTGCAATCGTGCATTGGTACGAAAATAAATATGACAGGCTTCCTGTTTTTGGAAAATTGGAGATAAATGGAAATGGAGCTCTTTTAGAACATGAAGTTGCAAATTTTGCATTTGAAAATCAGGATGGAAAATCATTTTCATCGAATGAATTGAAAAACAAAATTATTGTGGCAAATTTTTTCTTTACCAGTTGCCCATCGATTTGCCCGAATATGATGAAACATATAAAATCAATTCAGGATGAATATTTAAAAGATCAAAAAGTTGCTTTTATTTCTTTCACAGTGGATCCTGTACGTGATGATGTAAAAAGATTGAAATGGTATTCGTGCAAATACAATATCAATAATTATGACTGGAACCTCTTAACCGGCGATAAAAGAGAGATCTATAAACTTGCGCGCAAAAGCTATTACCTCACCGCCGATGATGGTGATGGCGGCGAGAACGATTTTATTCACAGTGATCAGGTGGTTCTCGTTGATGCGAAAAAACATATCCGGGGTTATTACAATGGGATTGACGATATATCAACCAAACTGTTAAAACAAGACATTAAAAAATTAGAACATGAAAATTAAATTCTCAATAATTATCTTTTTTACAATGATAATTTCTTCAAAAACACTTTCAAAAGATATTTCTATCGCTGATGGAAAAGCAATATTCAGTTCTAGATGCGCTGCGTGTCACAATGTAAATATGAAGCTGGTGGGGCCTGCGCTCGCTGGATTGGATCAGCGACACAGCATTGAATGGATCATCAACTTTGTACATTCATCGCAAACTCTTGTTAAAAAAAATGATAAAGATGCTGTTGCATTATTCAAAGAATTCAACAGCATGGTGATGCCCGATCATCCCGATTTGTCAACGGACCAGATCAAAAGTGTTGTGGAATTCGTAAAATCCCAGGCAATAGTAAAGAATACCGATGAAGCGCCTTTTCCAAGACCGGGAAGATTGCAACCTAATTATGTCCCGGTTTCTATTTCTAATTTCACTTTTTTCGGGGTTTATGTCGCCATGATTTTGGTAATGGCCTTTTGTTTGGTTGTTGCCGTAAAAGTAAAAGAATTGCAACGTGAAAGTGAAAATAAAAATCAAGAGGAATAAACGTAGAAATCGTCCGGACAATTTATTCGCCAGAAATAAATTTCACCAGAAAAAGCCAAATTAATAAGGAAGGTCTCTTAATTTCTTTTCATTTAAAATGATAATTTTTCCTGTCTCCAGGTCTATGAGTTTTTCAGATTTAAAATCTGCAAGTGTTCTAATGAGGGATTCGGTAGCTACGCCGGTTATTTGTGCAAGGTTTTCTCTTGACAATTCATTAATCTCGTTTTTGTTTTGTAGTTTTTTATACTTATCAAGAGTCTGTATTAATCCGTAAGCAACTTTTCTGCGCAGTGAATTGTATGCAAGATTTACCAAACCCTCTTCTTTATCCAGAATATTTCTAGTGATGATTTTGATGAATTGTTTAGCAATCTGGGTATCATTGGTTGTGAGTGAAATAAAATCATCTTTTGGGATCAGCATCACTTGCGCATCTTCCAGCACCTGAGCATTTTCAGTATAATTAACGTTTTCAAGAATATAAGTATAGCCAAAAAAATCATTCTCCCCGAGGACACTCGTAATAAGTTCCTTTCCATCTTTGCTTGACTTTGAAATTTTAATCTTTCCACTCATGATATAATACACAGCTTTTGGTCTCTGACCTTCAGCATATATCATTTGTTTTTTTCTGAAATCATACACCTCACGGTCTTTAGATATTAATTGAATATTTTCAGATTGTGCGGCTGCATTTAGAAATTCTTTTACCTTTTCGGCTGTTTCGCCTAAATTCTTTTTGAGGTTTTCGGTTTTTTTTAGCCGAATTTCTACGGCGTTTAACAATTCAATACCATCAAAGGGTTTAGTAAGATAATCATCAGCGCCAAGTTCCATTCCCTTTCTGAAGTCTGATTTTTCTGATTTTGCCGTTAGAAAAATAAACGGGGTGCCATAAGTTTCCTTGTGCTTGCTCAACAAATGAAGCACACCATATCCATCGAGGACCGGCATCATGATATCACAAATAATCAGATCTGGGTTTTCTTTAATGGCAAGTTCCACGCCGGCTTTGCCGTCGGGCGCTTGCAACAATTGGTAATCAGAAAGTTCTAGGATTTCAACAATATTTTCTCTGACATCAACATTATCTTCGATAACTAAAATTTTTTTCATGACTGATTAGTTTTTTGGAATACTGATGGTAAAGGCCGAACCTTCGTTGAGTGCACTGGTCAAACTAATATTTCCGTTCATAAGCTCTAAATATTTTATGACTATATGCAGTCCCAATCCCGTTCCTTGTATATTTATTGCATTTTTTGCCCGAAAGAAACGTTTAAACAAGTGTTCCTGATCAGCTTCAGAAATTCCGATCCCATTGTCTTTTACTGTAATTCTTAATCCATCCTTTGACGTTTCATAAGTAATTTCAATTTCTCCGTTCTCCGGAGAAAATTTAATAGCATTCTGGATAAGGTTAGCAAGTATATGTCTAAAGAGTTGTTTATCAAGATTGATACTGATCTTTCCCGAATGTACAAGATTTATTTTTTGGCCTTTTTTTAACATCAGTTTCAGGTCGGAAATCACACCAGAAACTTCATCCAATAGTTTTTCCGGGCCCAGTTCCTGCAAATTTACTCTTACAATACCTTCTTCTAATTTGCCAAGTGAGAGGAAATCTTCAAGAATGCTTTTCATATCACTGACTGCAGATTTAATTCTTTCGATATGTTTAATTCTCTTGGTTGGCTCATTGACATCATTATATTTTTCCAATAAGAAAGATGAAGATAAAATAGTACTGAGCGGAGTGCGAAACTCATGCGAAGCTGTGGTTACAAATCTTGATTTTAGTTCGTTCAGTTCTTTTTCCTTTTCCAGGGCCTGGTTTAATTCATCTTTTGATTTTTCCAGCTCCGTCAATGTTTCACGAAGCATCCGTGTCCGGTAATCTACCTTATTCTCAAGCTCGGCATTTAGCTTTTTAATTTCAATAGTTACCCGTTCAAGCTCATTTTTTTGTTCCAGTGCTATTTCTTCACTTTTTTTCCTTATGGTAATGTCAATAATAAATGCAATTACAAATATTTCTCCGTTAATTTCATAATTGCTCAAGCTGATCTCTACCGGGAATTCTGATCCATCTTTTTTTTGGGCAAACAGATCCCTGCCTTCTCCCATTCTTCTTGGCACGGGGTCTCTGTAAAATCCTTCCCGGTGTTTGTGATGAACTGCATGTATCTTTGATGGAACAAAAACGTCAACCGTTTTTCCAATCACTTCCTCTTTAACATACCCGAATTGAGTTTCGGCGTATTTATTAATATTAATTATTTCTCCTTTCTTGTTGGTGATAACAATTCCAATAGTTGCATGATTAAAAAGCGCCTCAAACTGCTGTGAAATCGTAATCATTTGTCTGAAAATATTTAGCAATAGTTAAATAAGAGTGTCCATAAAATTATTAAAATAATAATGCAAATTAATATCGTCTGGCTGCAGGCGTTGCAGGTAACCTATCAGTCGGATGGACCCTGGTCATGTAATTTAAAGAATCTTTACCGTTTCAAAGCAAACAGAACATAGGGGATGAAGGTGAACAATTAGAAATGGGGAAACAATATTTGTGAAATGAGAATCAATATTTCAAATTTCAATTTGTAAAAGAAAACTCAGTGAGGGTATGATGTGCTGCCGAATCCAATTTGCGCATTCAGAAGTTTTGTCCCTTATTTCCATTGATTGTTTCTAGTTGTTCCTAGTTGATATGTGGGGATATTAACTACATTCGACCCTCCCAATCAAAACAATTCCAGTGTTTGTCATTTATGACACTGCCTGGCCAGATTCATCTGTCAAGATGGTAACTTATCCCAGCTGTTGACCATATATTTCCGTTAACCAATTAGATATCAATATCGGACAATCTTCTTAGTTGCCTTTCTAAAAAAACAATTGTACCGAGTAAGCTTGGTTCAATTAATAAGACTGCAGTATCAAAAATTTATTTAGTTCATAAACGACGACTGAATTCAGTATTTACTTCTCAGGATTGTTTCAAAGGCAATCTGGAGCGTGAGGAACATTACTTATAAAAAGAAACTAATTTTTGGAAATTAACCAAAAACTAATTTAGTCCGAATGGTTTTTCATTTTCATTCTTTAACCATTATCACCTCGGGTGATGATGGCTGTCAGGAAATATGCATTGGGTTGTTGATAATTTAGCCCTGAATTTGTATAACATGAAAAAGATTTTTTCACTGGCAGGTTTGGTACATTTATTATTTTTATCAACATCAAGTTTTTCACAATCAAAAAGCGAACCGAGCTGGTATAGCGAAGTGCATGCGGGTTGGCAGACAACACTGAATGCTTTTCCATATTCGGCGCAACTAAAACAAGGATTTACAAACAAACCACTCGATTCATCAGGACACTATGCCGCCTATTTTAAAGACCAGCTTCCGATAGAAATAACGGTCGGTTTGGATGGTAGAAATGGTTTCAAGTGCCAGTTCACCGCCAGTTATTATTCGATGAAAATCGCATTAAACAATCCTCCTGATGTTCAGGATAACGAAGAATATTTACTGGCAAATGCGCATTTGCTTTCGATGAAAACTCACCTGTTGATGGATTACAGTTCTTTGGGAGGATCCGGCACAAACAATATTCATTTTATTGGTGGCATGTGGACTGGTATAACGATCCCGGTTTCTATGAATATGAATGCTGCCACAACAAATCATTTTGGTATTGGCTCATTTCAAAAAAATATGGTGTGGACTACCGGACTAGAGCTGATATTAACTATAGATATCTCTAAGAAATTTTATATTACCAACGCCATGAGTTTCGAGGTGCCGATATCCGGCAACTTCGGGCAAATTAAAATGCAGGACAATTCCTCTTACACCGCTGGTGATCCGGTAAAAACAACATCCTTCAGTTTGTTATCCGGTGTCGGCATGCATTTCTAAAATGAATTGTAAAGAATCAAAAATTTGAAGGGAAATTGAAAATAATTTGAAAAGATGGAGTGCTTTATAACAATGAATTTTTGTTTTAATGATGGGCAATAAAGATTGGGAAGCTGGTTGTTTTTACCACCAGTCTTGCACGGCTTGGTCTGAATAATGAAGAAAACCTCCCTCGGCCATATGCGCCCATCACCAAGAATACATTTTTTTTATCCAAAAGGTATTTGAAAAGCTCTTCGGTGGGGTCTCCGGAAAGCACCGTAAAATTAAGCAGGTCATAATGCGTTTTAAGCCATTCGGATATTTTTGGTTTTGATCGAACGGTGATTTCATTTTCTTTATTTATTTCCAGGATAGTTATTTTCTTTTCATGAAACTGAGGGAATAAATAAGTGAATTGCTTCATCGCTATGATTGATGAAGGACTGGCATCATACGTGAATATGATTTCATCCACTCCTCCAAAACCTTCAGGACATATAATGACCGGGCATTCGGCTTCCTGAAGCAAATCTTTTACAAAATCGGTAGGAGTGCTTTCTATTTTTTTCTTGAAAGACATTTCCGCATCAACAATGATCATATCGACAAACCTGCTTTCCTCAATCATTTCTTTTATCGGTATTCCCCTTTTGCGGTGAATATTGGGTGTTATGCCGCGTTTTTCACATTCCTCCCTGAAGAACCTGATGTTAGATTCCGTTTTTTCATTTCTTTGGTTGGAAGAGGGAATTTCATTGCTGTACGTTGAAATCGAGGCTAGCTCGCGCATTTCTTCTGCCAGGAGATTTTCAAGAAACACCCCGGTAAGTTTTGATTTTGTCAATTCAGCCACAAAGCAGCCAAAACCGATGGCATTGTTGTTCATGTTTTGTGCATCAATGACCAATAATATTTTTCGCATAAAAAATTTTGACAAAACTATTTTTTGTTAGAAAGAAATTCCATGATGCTGGTAACGATAATTCCTGATTGTCATCAATGGTTTCACTGGTTCATGAATGATAGAACTGAGGAAGTTCAATGCTTTTACTGACGGCAGTCATAAAGATTTTTTAATGATATTTTCATATTTGTATTCTAAATAACAATTATGACATTTATCACCGCACAACCGAGGAGATCCTATCATTATCATTCGGCAACAAAAAAATCATTGCTGTCAAAATTCAATGCGTGGGCAATAACAGAAGAATCAGATCATCATGTCGCCTGGGTAGGCGCAGCCATTACTGCGATGGCGGCTGTATTTTTTCCCTTAACAATGACCGTGGTTTTATTAAATGGAGCAGCGTTTGGGCTAATCATTGCAGCAATGGCTTCCCTGGCAGCAGTCGTGATAACCAATCTCGCAGCAATGCCAGTCAAGTTAACCATCCCGTTTTTCGTATTGGGAGTACTAGCCGATTTGGCAATTATGATCACAAGCTTTTTCATTAAATAAAATATTTTTATAAAATCACGGGAATCGGGAATGTAATGATTTGATCTCGTGATGTTTGACCGTAAATGATTTTAGAAATATGTGAGGATACTGCATTTTTTGGTTCGCCTGCTTCAGCTTTTACGGCGGCAATATCAATCACAAATATTTTGATGATATTTATCAATGGCCTAAACTGATCTCCTCTGTAAAGCTGAGCATCCTTTATTCCAGTCAATCAAATACCTGCGTTCGTTAGGCAGTATCCCTGGTGATTATGAAGACTTACGCAAAGATCTTGCTGATTGGCGTGATTTATTGAGTGAAAGGATATCTAAAGAGTTCTTTTAATGATTCCTCCATGTGAACGTACTCAATCTCAGTATATTTATTGCTTTTAATTAAAATTTCTTTCTTATCTCTATCTACATACTGATGTTTGCCTGATAAAAACTCGCTTCAAACTGTCGTATGTTTGTGCTCATTTTGGATTCAAAAATGGATAGAAATTTTGCAATGATATCAACCACATGATATTATTGAAATTAAAAGCCAATGAAACCATTTCGATTTTATGCCATCGGTAATTATCTGTGTAGCTGGTGGTCAGATGGTTTGGGACAATAAAATTGATTAATTGTAATACTTTAATGTGTAATTTTTCCTCGCGTCAACAGTGATCAAAAATCATGCGTTCAAATGAAAATCATATTCTTGTAATCAATGGTGGTTCTTCCAGCATAAAATTTGCGTTATATCATGCAGGAGACTCCCTTTTTCAGTTTTTGGGCGGGGAGGTTGAAAATATCGGATCCAATAATGCAAGGCTTAATGTTATAGATTCAATCACCAATAAAAAAAACAGCATTCGTGTTGACGCCAAGCTATATAAAAATGCAGCAAATTTCCTGATCGATTGGATCGAAAAGGAAGCAGATTTTGATTCCATCAAAGCAATCGGCCACAGAATAGTAAACGGACTGAACCACAATAACCCTGAGAAAATAACTCCGGGATTATTGAATGAGCTAAAAAAGATGAGTGCTTATGATCCTGCACACTTGCCGGAGGAAATTAATTTGATCGAAATATTTCAAAAATGCTATCCGGCATTAGTACAAATAGCCTGCTTCGATACTTCATTTCACGTATCGATGCCAACCGTTGCAAAATGGATACCCATTCCCCGCAAATATTTCTCCATGGGAATTCAGCGGTATGGTTTTCATGGTCTCTCCTATTCATTTTTGATGGAAAAACTGGCCGAACTACAGGGAGATAAAATTGATAAAGAAAAAATGATACTGGCCCATTTAGGAAATGGTGCAAGCCTGGCCGCAATAAAAAATGGGAAAAGTATTGATACGAGTATGGGCTTTACCCCAACCTCAGGAATCCCAATGAGCACACGTACAGGCGATATCGACCCTGGAGTTGCCTGGTATTTACTGAACGAACAAAAACTTACCCCGAAACAATTTAATCATCTCATCAATCATGAATCCGGTCTTTTGGGTATATCTGAAACAGATTCCGACATGCGCGAATTACTAAAACGACAAACCACTGACAATCGCGCTGAAGAAGCCATTGAATTATTTTGTTATCAAACCAAAAAATGGATCGGTTCATTTGCTGCGGCACTCGGCGGCTTAGATACATTGGTTTTTTCAGGAGGCATCGGAGAAAATGCGCCTGAAATTCGCAAGCGTATTTGCAGCGATCTTCAATTTTTGGGAATTCATCTGGATGAAAAAAGAAATGCCGGTAACGAAGCGATTATTTCTCCTGATCATGGAAAGGTCGCTGTTCGAGTCATTAAAACCAATGAAGAATGGATAATCGCAAGATTGGTTTGTGATGTTTTGCATGATTATCCCAAACAATAAAATTATTTTATT
>DATGFZ010000542.1:0-12864 GCA_035308805.1 Puia sp.
AGTTGATACTGCATGATCCGTTTGCCACCCGAAGCCACCTCTTTGTCCTCAGGTTTATAAATAGGAAACTTCCGCATCAGTTTACCTTCGAGTAGGGAAAATTCATCATGACCACGATAACCGTCTTTGTATTTTGCATCGAGTAACACGTCGGGAATGCCGGCAATGGCAAATGATTTGTTTGATAGAGAAACAATGGCGTATGCGTTACCGAACCATTCCCTCTCTGGATTCACCGTATAGGTATAAAACATTAAATCCGGAAAACCGTCGTCATTCAAATCATCAATTTCAGCCCGTATAATTCTTCCCTTGATGTATACTCTTGTTGGATGCGCATCCTGTTCAAATCCGACAGGTCTGATTTCCAACTCATTTTGTACAGGATCTTTATTGCTGCATATAATCCGGTACCCCACTTTGCCTATTTTTAGCGTGCTGTCGATTCTTTTTACTTGTGCGGTCGCATCTGGGGAAGATAAAATCAAAAAGCTAACCGCAATTAAAAAGAGATGTTTCATTCAATAAAGTTAACCCGAAATAATAAAAATAGCTAAGTTTAATATTTAAAATTACTCTGTCACAAACTATATGAATTTGGCGTTGAATAAAAAATATATCATTGCGGTTTCGGTTTTTACGGTCATCTTGCCAGTCATTTGCACCATGGCTGAAACCTCCTTTTTCAAAGAAAAGTTATTTTCATTTGCGTTATTTGGCAAATGGTTTATTGTATCGGCTGTAGGGCTGCGGCTATTTACAGCGGGCGTCAAGCAAACGACCGATCCTGCATTTACTGCGCGCGAAATTTTTAACATCAGCGATGTTGAATCGCTCACGGTTATAAGAGAATTGGGATTTGCCAATGTGTGCTTTGGATTGACTGGCATCATTTCACTCTTCATGCCGGAATGGCGAATAGTAAGTGCATTTGGGAGCGGGCTGTACTATGGTATTGCCGGTTTTCAGCATTTATTTAAAAAGCGAGCAGGTGCAAACCAAACATTTGCCATGATAACAGACATCCTGATCTTTATATTCCTTTCGCTTTATTTTGTAAAGATGATCTGAAAAAGCAAAACTACTTTAAATATGAGCCGCATTTTGCTTTGCCATTGGCGGCCTCAAAGGGAGTGATTCCCCGGGAGCAGGAAGTAAAAATAACTGCAGATGCGATTAAAAAAACGTACAATATCGTTTTCGCCGGACTAAAAAAGTTTCCACATTTCATGTACTAAAGATAGGGTAATTTTAATAATCAAAAAAGATAACCTGCAAAGAAATCCAAAAAAAACGGCTGAAATCCTGTGCCTGCCACAGGATTTTGATTTCGTTCTATAACCGATTATTGGTCACGATGAATTTGTGGACCTGATGAAAATTATTTTACTTTCGTTTAAATTCAATGATTATGTCTGACAAATTAGAAGTTAGGAGTTCAATTGAGATCAACGCACCGTCGAGTAAGGTCTGGGATGCCTTGGTAAACCCCGAACAAACAAAGAAATATATGTTCGGCTGCGAAGCGGTTTCCGACTGGAAACCCGGCAGCCCGTTGTTGTGGAAAGGAACTTATGCCGGCAAAGAGGTGGTTTTTGTAAAGGGAGACATTCTGGAAATACAACCGGGCAAACTTTTGACATACACGGTCATAGATCCAAATTCTGAAATGCCCGATGTCCCTGAAAACTATTTACATGTTACCTACCGGTTGGCTGAAGAAAACGGAAAGACTGTTTTTACGGTTGTCCAGGATGGCTTTGAAAACGCTGCTGAGGGTCAAAAAAGATATAAAGAAACCTACAACAACGGCGAAGGATGGAATCCGATTTTGATTCAGGTGAAAAAATTGGTAGAGGGGTAGTTTTATCTGTGAATGTTTTTAGGTGAGTCATAGCCTAACCCGTAACCGGATGCAGCATGATGCGGTGATTGAAAATTTTTCATTCCGAAAAAATAATGTCGATTTTTCTTCCGCATAGATATTTCCGGGATGAATGACAGTAACGCAGGGGAACTATTTAGGCGAACCAAAACGAATCTTGCCGGGGGTCAAAAAAGTTATAAAATCAATTGGGTTGTTTCAACCGATCCAATCATTTACCACTCACCAATTCATTATACAAATGCTGGATCAGTCCATCTGCCAGTCCGATCTTCGGAACATAGATTTCATTGGCATCAGCCCAACGCATCACGTTGATGTATATCTGTAAAGCAGGCACAATGACGTCCGCACGGTCTTCGCGGAATTTATATAAACGAATTCTATCGGCTACTGAGAAACTCCCGATCTCTTTGTAATAATCTTTTAATAATTCAATGGGGAGAGGTTTGCCATCCTTTCTTTTTGATAAAGAAAATATTTTATTGATGTTGCCCCCCGAACCAATGGCTACGATCTTATCCGAATACTCCCTGCATTCTTTTTTTATGTATTCTTTCATCCTTTCCCACTGTTCTTCTCTTACCTGGTCTTTGATCAATCGTATGGTTCCGATATTAAAGGATTCTTTGAACATCAATGTATTACCCGCAAAAAAAGTCAGTTCGGTACTTCCGCCTCCAACATCAATATATAAATACGCGTGTTCTTTATCCATATTTTCTGCAATATGGTTTTCGTAAATGAGCGACGCTTCATAACCGCCGCTTATCACTTCGATGAGTATTCCTGTTTCTTTTTGGACCAGGTCAATTATTTGCTTGGCATTGTCTGCATCGCGCATGGCCGAAGTGGCCGCAGCCTTAATGTGTTTTACTTCGTAAGCATCGAGCAAATATTTATAGGATTTGATGGTGTTAATAATCATGGATATCTTTTCGGCGGAGATCTCCTTTTTTTCAAAAACGTCAAATCCTAACCGGAGCGGAACGCGGACAAGATTGACCTTATTAAATTCAGGTTTATTGTCGTTGATGGTAACGTCAGAAATAAGTAATCGCGCGGCATTGCTGCCAATATCAATTGCTGCTAATCTCATTTAACGGGTTGAGTTTTCAATTTAAAACAGGTTCCTGAATCTGGGCAGGTTGCGGTTGATTAACAATCCCTGACTTTATTATTTTCTGATGCAAGTAACTATAAATTTCAATTTGCGACCTTACTTTTTTTTGCAACCTGTCTCTTTTGTATTTATTGCTTAATTCATTGTCGAGCCAACGGGCTTTAACATTGTCGGAGAGTTGAATGTCCAGGATATCTTTTAATTCCTGCTGAATGGATTTATCCAGCACAGGGCAGGTTGCTTCAACACGATGATCAAGATTGCGAACCATCCAGTCGGCAGAAGATATAAACACTTTTTCTTTGCCTCCGTTATGAAAAATGAAAACGCGTGCGTGCTCGAGGTATTCATCAATGATACTTATGGCAGTTATGGGTTTGATAAATTTCTTATTTTCGGAGAACATGCAAAAAATTCCTCTTACAATTAATTTTATCTCAACACCTGCCCGTGCCGCATCATATAGCTTATAAATAAGTTCTTCGTCTGAAAGAGAGTTCATTTTCAGGATGATGCTTGCTGGTTTTTTATTTTTTGCGACCTTGATCTCTTTATTGATCATTTTAAGCAATTCACGGCGCAGATAAACCGGACAGGGAATCAGGTTTTTGCATGCTTTCAATTGCGAGGTACCGTCTTTCCACTTTTCTAAATAATTAAACATGCGGTTGACATCCGCCATAATATTTCTGTTGGATGTGAGCAGGCAATGATCGCCATATAGGGTGGCTGTACGCTCATTCAGATTTCCGGTGCTGATAAAGCCATAATGGATAGTACGGTTGTTCACCCGTTTCTTAATCATGCAGATTTTCGCATGTACTTTGACATTTGGAATCCCGATCAATACTTTCACTCCTTCATCTTCCAATCTTTCTTTCCATTCAAGGTTTGCTTCTTCATCAAACCGCGCCCGCAATTCCAGAATTACGGTCACATTTTTGCCGTTGCGCACGGCATTTATTATTGCATTTATGATTTTTGAATTGTGCGACAGCCGGTATCCGGTAATTTTTATGGCTATTACGCTGGGATCGATCGCCGCCTCGCGAAGCATATCGATAACCGGATTAAAAGAATGGTAGGGAAAATGCAACATGATATCCTGATCCAGAATGACGTCGGTAACGCGCGGCGCTTTGAGAAGCAGAGGGTGTATAAAAGGTTTTCTTCTCTGACCCCTTTTTGAAAATATTTCAGGGAAATCCATAAAATGTTTGAAGTTGTGAATTCTTCCTCCAGGAATAAGGTCACCTTTTTTGGTAAGGTTAAGCCTCTTAATCAGATATTGCAATAAACCCTCGTCCATTTCTTTATCGTAAACGAACCGAACCGGTTTTCCTCTTCTGCGATTTCTTAATCCCTTTTCTATTTTTTGAATTAATGTTGTTGCGATATCATTATCAATATCGATTTCGGCATCTTTGGTCACCTTGAATATCCATGATTCATATTTGTCGTATCCGAAATAAGAAAAAATATTTCGCAGGTTATACCGGATAATGTCTTCCAAAAGAATAATAAAATGTTCCTCGGCATTGGCTGACGGCAGCAACACAAACCTTCCTAAAATGCGACTGGGGATTTCTATCAATGAATATTTCCTTTTCATGGTACCATCTTTCCTGGAAAGTACGACACCAAGATAAATTGATTTATCGCGCAGATAGGGGAATGACGGAATGCTTTCTATCATCAGCGGAATGATGTTAGAACGTATTTCTTCTTCAAAATAAGTTTGAACAAATTTTTGCTGATCTTTATTGAGTTGCTTCTCGGTGACAAGAAAAATTTTTTCTTTTTCAAGTTCTTCGGCAATCGATTCCCATATATAATTAAATTCCCCCTGCTGTTCAAGGACAATCGATTGAATTTCGTCAAGAATTTTCTCCGGAGCGAGTTCCAGGTGCATGTTGATCTTGGCTTTCCCGCTGTATTCCATCATTCTTTTTAAGGTGGCCACACGGACACGGAAGAACTCATCCATATTGTTTGAAAAAATTCCCAAAAATTTAAGCCGTTCGCGCAAAGGAACCGACTGGTCGGCAGCCTCCTGTAAAACTCTTCCATTAAACGATAACCAGCTGATGTCCCTAACAATTGTCCTTCTTTTCATGTTATGCATATCCCCTGCTTTAATACAAATCTAATTTTAGCAGAAGGAACGGTAAATTAAGTAATTATTAATTGTTGAGGAGTTGGAAAAGCGGGAAAATCGGCGTGAGGGAAGAATACCTGCTTGACTGCAAGGGCAGTTCTAAATTTTCGATCGACCGGACTTTCTGACTTTTACTCAAAAAACTTTTGATTATTGCAGGGATTTTACGACCTTTGCCGTCCTAAATTTTTACTAGTATGTCAAGAGTATGCCAGGTTACAGGTAAGATCCCGGTGAGTGGAAACAGCGTATCGCATTCAAATATAAAAACCAAACGCAGGTTTTTACCTAATCTGCAGACCAAGCGCTTTTTTCTGGCTGAAGAAGACAGGTGGATCACACTTAAAATCTCTTCGGAAGGAATCCGCACCATCAATAAAAATGGATTATATAATGTAATAAAAGAGCTGAAGGCAAAGGGGGTAAAAGTTTAATGTCCAATTCCCCGACAACACATTGACCATCGGGGTAATTTTCAAATTTTCAAATTAAGATGTTATGGCAAAAAAAGGAAACAGGGTTCAAGTAATTTTAGAATGTACAGAGCATAAAAAAACGGGTTTGCCCGGAACGAGCAGGTACATTACAACAAAAAATAAAAAGAATACGCCTGAACGCCTCGAATTGAAAAAACTCAATCCCATTTTGAAAAGATATACTGTTCATAAAGAAATCAAATAGTCAATCAGATCAAGTGGTAATTAATCGATTATCATATGATCTCATCATCAAATCATCACCATGGCAAAGCAAGCAAAGACCGCAATAAAAACCAAAGATGCAAAAGCCGCTTCCGATGCAAAAAACTGGACCAAGGTAATCCGTGCGGTGCGCAGTCCCAAAACAGGTGCGTACACATTTAAAGAAGCGATTGTACACAAGGATAAAATAAAACAATTCCTTGCTCAGAAATAATTTTTATGGGTTAGTAAAATAAAAAGCTGTCTCAAAAAGGCAGCTTTTGTTATTTAAAAAATTAGCAAATTGCTCATATTTGCAATAGAGCAATGGGAGCCATTTTCAAATTGATTACATGGGATTTTTCAATAAAATTTTTGGTAAGAAGGAAAAAGAAAGCCTTGACATCGGCTTGCAAAAAACGCGGGAAGGTTTTTTATCGAAGATCACAAAAGCAATTGCTGGAAAAGGGACAGTGGATGAAGAAGTGCTTGACAAAGTTGAAGAAGCGCTGGTTGGTGCAGATGTAGGAATTGAAACCACGGTCGAGATAATCAATAAAATAGAAAAGCGTGTATCCAAGGACAAATACCTCAGTACAAATGAGTTGAATAAGATATTGCAGGAAGAGATCGAATCAATTCTTATTGGAACACCATCACTTGCCTCATTTGACGCCGCACTGCCAAACAAACCATTTGTCATTTTAGTCGTTGGCGTCAATGGAGTTGGAAAAACAACAACCATCGGCAAGCTTGCTTACCATTTCAAAAATGCAGGCAAATCGGTTTTACTCGGCGCTGCCGATACTTTTCGCGCTGCTGCCGTAGAACAACTAACGATTTGGAGTGAAAGAACTGGCGTACCCATTGTAAAACAAGGCATGGGTTCTGATCCCGGCGCTGTCGCTTATGATACCATTCAAAGTGGCCTTGCAAAAGGAAGCGATCTGATCCTGATTGATACCGCCGGCAGGCTCCACAATAAAGCCCATTTGATGGAAGAGCTTTCAAAAATAAGCCGCGTCATAAAAAAGATCCTGCCCGATGCGCCGCATGAGGTGATGCTGGTTTTAGATGGATCAACTGGTCAAAATGCACTGGAACAGGCAAAACATTTTACAGCTGCTACTCCGGTCACCTCATTAGCCATCACCAAATTAGATGGAACTGCCAAAGGAGGTGTTGTCCTGGCGATTGCCAATCAATTTAAAATTCCGGTAAAATATATTGGAGTTGGTGAAAAAATGGACGATTTATTGATTTTCGATAAGCATGAATTCGTGGATAGCCTCTTTAATTTAAAAAAGACTTAGCTACACGATAACGCCTCTGCATCATTTGCTTGTAACCTCACTAAAATTCATTTGGCATTAATGCTTAGGGTTCGGGGAGCGACGCGCAGCCCCCTTAGGTCACGTTTGCTTCAGGATAATGGAAGGCTTACTCCGTCACACCATCGGCATCAGGAATTTTCAATGATTTCGCAAAGGGACACAGGCTAAAATTTCTAGCGACAATATATATATGCCGCAGATATTCTTCATCCTCCGGAAAGGTAAGGAGGAGCAGCCGCGACAAGCGGGCAGGGCACAGTCGTCGGTATCCGGCAGAAAATGCGAAAATACCCAATGCCTAATTACCTCCACGGGCAACATGGAGGCCTTGATAAATGCCACATTCACAGAATTCTTCTTTTCGTCGCAGCATTTTCGCTTATGGTCTCTTTTGTCGATTTAATGATTTATAGCAAAATACTTTTGTGCCGAATTAAAAAGAATTGTTATGAAAAAGATATCCTTAATCATCTCCGCCTTGTTTTTGACAATTTGCACTTTTGCTCAATTCCCGATGGGTGGTAATGGAGGAAATAAGGCTGCTCAGAACATAGGACATATCTACGGCAAGGTGGTAGACAGTGCCGGGAAGCCAGTGGGCGATGCTTCAGTCATCCTTTTGCAGTCTAAATTCGATTCCGTTTCTAAAAAAAGAAAGGATATTCTGTTTAAGGGCTTGGCAACCAAAAGCAATGGAGAATTCAGCATGGAAGAATTGCCTTTATTCGGCGGCTTGAAATTAAGGATATCGGCGAGTGGTTTTAAGCCCTACGAACAAGTGATTGCCTTTCAAATGAAGATGCCTGCTGGAGGAAACAGTTCCTCTCCCGCTCAACCTGCAAATGCAATGGCTGGCGCCTCAAACATGCTTAATGCCTTTGATAAAGATTTGGGTGACATAAGACTCACTAACGACGTAAAACAATTGCAAGCCGTGACGGTGACGGCGAGCAAGCCCACTTTGAAAATGGATATTGATAAGAAAGTGTATAATGTTGAAAAAGATATAGTAAGCCAGGGCGGCACCGCTTTGGATGTTATGAGAAATGTGCCTTCGGTAAATGTGGACATTGATGGCAATGTAACGCTGCGCAATGCAACGCCCCAAATTTATATTGAAGGCAGACCGACAACCTTAACGCTCGACCAGATTCCTGCCGACGCCATTGAAAGCGTTGAAATAATTACCAATCCTTCTGCAAAATATGATGCATCCGGCGGCGGTTCGGGGATATTGAATATCATTTTGAAAAAGAACCGCAAATCCGGATACAATGGAAACCTTCGTGCAGGGGTAAATAAATATGGCGCGATGAACGGTGGTGGCGATTTCAATGTACGCGAAGGAAAAATTAATGTATCAGCCAGTGCCTTTGTAAACCAGATGGGAGATAAAACCCATGGAACTACCGACAGGATGAATTTTGTTGATACGCCACAAACCTTGATCCACCAATCAAATTATGATTTAAATAAAGGTGCATTTGAATTTGGCAGATTGGGGATTGATTTTTTTGCTACCAACAGAAACACTTTTTCTTTGGCGGGGATCAGGGTCCACGGCGCGTTTAAGCCAACTTCGACGCTCAACATAAACACAGATAGCTTATTCAGTACCGGAACAACATCAGGATTCAGTCAGCGCTTATCATCCACAGATCGCGAGTTCAA
Source organism: Puia sp. (assembly GCA_035308805.1). GTDB lineage: Bacteria > Bacteroidota > Bacteroidia > Chitinophagales > Chitinophagaceae > Puia. The sequence continues at coordinate 8,852 of DATGFZ010000542.1, forward strand.
TGCTTCAGGAGTACAGGCGAGTTTCAAACATAATTTCGCAAAAGAAGGAGAAGCCCTGACCGCTGATTTTAATTTCTTTTCCGGCAAAAACAGCAACAATTCTTTGTACACGACCAACTATTACGAAAACGGCGCGGGCAGCGCAATCGGCAGCACAACCCTGCAACAGGTCCTGGGGCAGGGGAACAACCAGTTCATGACGATTCAATCTGATTATGTAAAACCATTCAGCGCCATTACCAAATTGGAGACAGGCGTCCGGGCTTCCATTCAGAAGCTGAACAATGTTAATGATAATTATTTTTATAATGATTCCGCACAAAAATATTTGTTCTCCCCGTTAATTTCCAGTAACTATAATAACACGAACAAAGTGTATGCAGCTTATATTTCCTTGACGAGTGCGATTAGGAATTTCGGATACCAGGTTGGCATAAGGGCAGAAAGCTCGAGTTACGAAGGAAACGATAATTTCATGACGCTGGAAAAAAATGGCACGCTAAACGATACACTCGGACATTTCAGCAACAGTTATCCCATCAGCTTGTTTCCTTCTATTTTTCTCAGCCAGAAATTGGGTGGCAAACAGGAATTGCAACTGAGTTTCACTCGTCGCGTAAACCGCCCCAATTTTTTTCAGTTGATTCCGTTCATCGATTATTCTGATAGTTTGAATATCAAGAAAGGCAATCCGAATCTCGTTCCCGAATTCACCAACTCGTTCGAACTTTCTTATCTCAAAACGATGAAAGGCAACAATACTTTTCTTGCTTCGGTTTATTATAAATACACCACAAATCTCATCACCAGTTATATCGACACATTTTACAATACCATCGCCGGCAAGGAAGATTTGCTGAGCACCTTTGTGAATGCGAACTCAAGCAGAACAATGGGTGGTGAGCTGACAACCATCAATTCGATAACCAGGTGGCTCGACATAACGGCCAACGTCAACGTATATAATTCCAGGATAAACACGGCTAACGTTAATGAACAAGTGCAGCCGGCATTGTGGAGCTGGTTTGGAAAATTCAACAGTAATTTTAAACTGCCAGGGAAATTTAAATTGCAGATAACGGCAACCTACCAGTCAAAAACAAATTTGCCGGTTAATACCAATTCCGGTCAGATGGGAGGACCGCCGATGATGAGCGCCCAAAGCGCTTCACAAGGTTACATAAAACCATTTTATGGCATTGATGCAGCGATAAACAGAAGTTTTTTGAAAAATGATGCGGCGACGGTCAGTTTAAGCATCAGTGATATATTCAGGTCGCGTGTTAACGACCAATACTCATCAAGTCCATATTTCACGCAAAGTTATTATCGTCTTCGCGATCCTCAAATGATCAGGCTGAATTTTACCTATCATTTTGGAAAATTAGACGTGTCATTATTCAAACGTAAGAATTTAAATAACAGTGGGATGTCGGATGCGACCCAGGGAATGCAGTAGTAGAAGGATACGTCAGACAAAACATTAGGATCGATTCTCGAACTTCAGGTACACCTGGCAGGATCAACCATGATAAATAGCAGTTAGCGGACAGGGATGCATCACTTTCCAAACATGCTCCAGGGCGAATCGATACCGGAAACAAAAAATTAAAAGAAGAACCTGAGGATCATGCAGAATTATGGTGTGTTCTGACAATACCCTCAAATTTATCATTTCTAAAATAAGATTACAACATGAAACCAGTAAAGCTAGCTGCCATTTTTTTTATTTTTTCTTATTCACTGACTGCCCAGCAGACGCTCCCGAAACTGGGTAAGAATTCCCTTAAGGAGGTCATTGCCGCCATGTCTTCCGAAGAAAAGGCGAAACTTGTGGTGGGCATGGGTTTCCGCTTTTCGGGAGCACCTGCAAACCGAAGAAATGATTCTGCAAACCGGTCCGGCAAAAGAGACACGACATTGGTGACTACGGGATTTAATTTGCCACCCGCCGACCCGGATTTTGATAAATTTCCGGAAAAAGTTCCCGGTGCCGCAGGAAGAACGCACCCCATTCCGCGACTTGGTATCCCTTCCATTACTGTTTCAGACGGCCCCGCGGGGGTGCGCATATCCCCCCTCCGAAATGGTGACAGCTCCCGGACTTATTTTGCGACAGCGTTTCCGGTTGCCACCTTGCTTGCATCATCCTGGGATACGGCCCTGGTAAGAAAAGTCGGGGTTGCTTTTGGCAGTGAAGTGCATGATTACGGAATTGATATTCTCCTTGCACCTGCTTTGAATATTCACCGTAATCCATTGGGTGGAAGAAATTTTGAATATTATTCGGAAGACCCTTTGGTTGCAGGTTCGATGACGGCTGCCATAGTCAATGGCATTCAATCCAACGGAGTTGGAACTTCTATCAAACATTTTGCTGCCAATAACCAGGAGACAAACAGAAATGCTGTAAATACCATTGTTAGCGAGAGGACCCTGCGAGAAATGTATTTAAAAGGATTTGAAATAGCTGTTAAAAAATCACAACCCTGGACGGTAATGTCTTCTTATAATAAAATAAACGGCACATATGCTTCAGAGCGACGCGACTTATTGACTGATGTCCTGAGAAAAGAATGGGGTTTTAAAGGATTTGTCATGACGGATTGGTTTGGCGGCAAAGATGCCGTTGCGCAAATGAATGCCGGAAATGACTTGCTGATGCCCGGAAACCCTAACCAGGTGAAGGCAGTATTGGACGCGATCAATAACGGAACGATAAGCAAAGAACAAATTGATAAGAATGTAGAAAGGATTTTAAAGATCATTTTGAAATCGCCTTCGTTTAAAAAGTATAAAAATTCTGATAAACCCGATTTGAAAAAAGATGCCCAGGTTACGCGTACATCCGCGGCAGAGGGAATGGTCTTATTAAAGAACGAATTTTCAACGCTTCCGCTCACCCGTTCAAAAAATATTGCTTTGTTTGGAAATACATCTTACGATATCATCGCAGGGGGAACAGGAAGCGGTGACGTAAATAAAGCGTACACCGTTTCATTGGTTGAGGGTTTGACAAATGCAGGATATAGCATCAACGCATCACTCAAGAATGCGTATTTAACCCATATTGCTGATCAAAAAGCAAAAAGACCAAAACCCAGGTTTTTCTTTATGCTTCCGCCTCCCATTCCCGAATTGATGATTGATGACCAGATCCTGCAAACGGAGGCCAATGAAGCGGACATCGCTGTCATTACGTTGGGAAGAAATGCTGGTGAGGGAAGTGACAGAAAAGTGGAAAACGATTTTAATCTTTCTGATACGGAGCATATCCTCATAAAAAGTATTGCGAGTGCTTTTCACGGGAAAGGGAAAAAAGTATTGGTGGTGTTGAATATTGGTGGAGTGATTGAAGTGGCAAGCTGGAAGGATGATGTCGATGCCATTCTTCTGGCGTGGCAGCCGGGTCTCGAAGCGGGGAATTCGATCGCAGATATCATCAGTGGAAAAGTGAACCCGTCAGGAAAACTGGCTACTACTTTTCCCGTGGCATATGCCGATGTTCCATCTGCAAAAAAATTTTCCGGGAAAAGAATTACCGCAGGAAAATAAACAACCTGCCGGTGGCGGACCATTTGCCAGCAAACCATCGGAAGTCATTTATGAAGAGGGGATTTATGTTGGTTACCGTTATTACAATACATTCCATGTAAAACCTGCTTATGAATTTGGCTATGGTTTATCGTATACGGAATTCGGGTATGGAAAGCTGAAACTCAGTTCTTCCCAATTTGTGGATAAGATTACAGCGGCAATAACCATTTCCAATTCAGGAAAGGCAGCCGGCAAAGAGGTTGTAGAACTGTATATCAGTGCGCCATCCCGGAAACTTGATAAACCATCTGAAGAGTTGAAAGCATTTGCAAAAACAAGATTATTAAAACCCGGAGAGTCACAAACATTGACATTTGTGATCAATGCTTCTGATCTTGCTTCCTTCGACACAAATAGCGCATCCTGGCTGGCCGATGCCGGGATATATACGGTAAAGGTTGGTTCCTCATCAATAA
>DATGFZ010000543.1:0-7118 GCA_035308805.1 Puia sp.
ATCAGGCCATCTTTTGGTGTATAGTTAACGAACGCGTAGCGTTGCGCAAAACTGGTAGCAACAACAAAAAAACATGCAAGAAAAATTGGAATTCGCTGCATACTTAAATGTAAAAAGAATTTTAAGTACTTACCGAAAGAATTACATTAAACTTCAATGCGTCGCGGCATCAGCTTCGGAACTTTTTAATTGGGTCCAACAATCAAATATCCCGACCGACTTCGAATTTTTAATTAAATACCCATAATAAGACTGGCTGCCTGCATGTATCGACCAAAGGTTCAATTTCTTTTAAAAATCCCGGAGAAACCATGGCACATCCGCTGGAATTACAAATCGGGTAAGGGAATGTTTCACCGGCTGGAACACAATCATGAGCATGCAAAACAATATTTCTTGCAAAGGCATTGCTGTTTGACATGTCAAGTCCGTATAATTTGTATGCTACACCATAGGTGCCTATGTATTTTGCCCCAATTTTATATTTTCCCAATGCCGTACAGCTACTTCCCGGTTTGTTCGAAAATATCGCGTAATGACTAAACCCGTTATTGCCATGACCATGTGCCACCTGCCCGGCGTTGATTACAGAATCCTTTTCTGTGTTGTAAACAAAAAAGCGATTTTTCCCTGAAGGCAAGCTCATGTCCACCAGAAAAAAGATTTTCTTATTACACTTTCTTTCCGAGGCAAATATTTTCAGCAGCAACGCTTTCTCATTTATTTTCGAAAATTCCTGGTTGCTGATGCGTTTGGCCCGCTTAGGTGCAGAAACCGGATGAGAAAATCCGTTGTAATATACATGCCCGGCAATCACTAAGGCAATTAAAATAACAATCCCGAAGGGAACTAAAATCAATTGCAGCCATCTCATGAAACTAAAAATTAGTCTGATGATGGAGACATCAAACCTTTTTTATTCCATAAAAATGTGCTGTTAAAGAAAATAAAAAGCCATCATGGGCTTCGCACCTTGACCATTGGGGATTGGTTGGTCTATTGAAGCTCCTTTACTTGAATAACATCCTTCATCATTTCTCTTACCGCCTCAGCAATGGCTTTGGCATCAAAATTACATTCGTGATGAAGTTCTTTTAATGTCCCATGCTCAATGACTGCGTCGGGAATGCCGAGTATTTTCAGTTCAACTTTATAATGATGATTCGCTGCAAATTCCAGCACTGCACTGCCAAAGCCACCCACTATGGTTCCATCTTCGACCGTAATTATTTTTTCAAACCTGCCAAAGACCTCATGCAATAAATTTTCATCCAACGGTTTTACAAACCGCATGTCATAATGCGCCACATTCAATCCGTCGGTTTTTAATTCACGGATTGCTGCCGTGGCAAAATTTCCCGGATGTCCCAATGTGAGAACGGCAATTCCGCTGCCTTCTTTTAATTTTCTTCCGGTGCCAATCCTGATTTCTTTCATTTCTGTTTTCCATTCAGGCATAACACCTTCACCGCGCGGATAGCGGATCACAAACGGATTTACGGTGGAATCCAATTGCGCCGTAAACATTAAATTGCGCAATTCACTTTCATTCATCGGCGCGCTGACAATCATGTTCGGCACGCAACGCATGTAAGCAATATCATAAGCGCCATGATGGGTCGGACCATCTTCGCCTACCAATCCTGCGCGGTCTAAACAAAAAATTACCGGCAGGTTTTGTATTGCAACATCATGAACTACCTGATCATAAGCTCTCTGCATGAAGGAAGAATAAATGTTGCAGAAAACCTTCATTCCCTGCGTTGCCATCCCGGCGCTTAATGTAACCGCATGTTGTTCACAGATGCCTACGTCAAATGCCCGGTCCGGCATTTTATCCATCATAAATTTTAACGACGAGCCACTGGGCATAGCCGGAGTAACCCCGAATATTTTTTCATTTTTTTCGGCAAGCTCAATCATGGTGTGACCGAAAACATCCTGGTATTTAGGTGGTTGAACTGTTTCGTATTTTTTTTTGTAGATCTCCCCGGTTATTTTATCAAACAATCCGGGTGCATGCCATTTGGTTTGATCTTTTTCTGCCAGTGAGTATCCTTTTCCCTTTACTGTGAGAATGTGCAATAATTTCGGACCAGGGATATTTTTAAGATCATTCAATGTATCGACCAGTTTGGAAAGATTGTGTCCGTCAATGGGACCAAAATAACGCAAATTAAGCGCTTCAAAAAGATTGCTGCTTCTGCTTACAAAACTTTTTATGCTGTGTTCTATTTTGCTGGCAACATCGCGGCTGAAGCGGCTTCCGACAGGAAGCTTGCCCAATGCCTTCCAGATATCGTCCTTAAATTTATTATATGTCTGGGAGGTGGTGATGTCTGTTAAATATTCTTTCAGCGCCCCGACATTCGGATCAATGCTCATGCAATTATCATTCAAAACAATCAGCAGATCCGTATCCGAAACCCCGGCATGATTCATTCCTTCAAAAGCAATACCCGCCGTCAGCGCGCCGTCACCAATGACAGCTACCGTCTTTCTGTCTTTTTCTCCTTTATATTTTGCAGCCATTGCCATTCCCAGGGCGGCGCTTATCGAAGTGGAAGAATGCCCTACACCAAAAGTATCGTATTCGCTTTCGCTTCGTTTTGGAAATCCGCTTAGTCCTTTATATTTTCTGTTGCTGATAAAATTGTCACGGCGACCGGTGAGAATCTTATGACCATAAGCCTGATGACCCACATCCCAGACAAGCTGATCATAGGGTGTATTGAAAACATAATGCAGCGCGGCTGTTAATTCAACGACGCCGAGGCTGGCTCCGAAATGCCCTCCATGGACGCTCACGACATCAATGATAAATTGACGCAATTCGTCGGACAATTGCTGCAATTGTTCACGGTTTAAAGTCTTGAGATCTGCAGGACTGTTAATTGTTTTTAACAAAGCCCCCGGGGCAATTTCCATCTTGAAATTTTTAAAAAGTAAAATTACATTTTTTACAGTGGCAAACAAGCGCCGACGCTGTTTATACCACCGATAAGCTACCTATTCTGCCATTAATACAAAAGAACGCTTTTCGCGATTGAAAAATTATACTTTTGAATGGAGGGTTCTATTATGTCAAAAGGAATAACACGTTACTACTGGTGGTGCCAGATCGGTGGCTGGAGTTTTGTTGGTCTTTCCATGTTATTTTTTGCCCACACTTTTGCGCAGAAAGTTTCCAGTGTTTATTTATGGCGAACCATCACCGTAATTGCTGCGGGGATCATCAGTACCCATTTATTAAGGGAATTTATCAAAAAAATGAATTGGCTTTTATTGCCAATAGAAAAAATATTGCCCAAACTGATCATTGCGGTCATTATCACCACGCTGGTCTTTATTCTTTTTCAGATGAGCGTTTATCAGGTTTTTAATTTATACGAATATGAAAACAGGTATAAGCTCGATTTCATGACCAGATTGTTGGCGAATGTTTTGGATCGCGGACTTTATATTATTCCGTGGACCCTGATTTATTATTTCTACCACTATATAGATAAAAGCCGCAAGCAACAAGTCGACACGCTGAAAATGGAAGCGCTCGTAAAAGAGTTAGAATTAAAAACAATCAAGGCACACATCAATCCGCATTTTATCTTTAATGCCCTTAACAGCATTCGCGCACTGATTGATGAAAACCCGGGCCGCGCACGAACGGCAATCACCGAGCTCAGTAATATTTTGCGCAGCAGCATGCAGGCGGAAAAACTCGAAACCGTATCCTTTGAAAAGGAATTAAATATTGTAAAAGATTATCTCGCTCTTGAACACATTCGTTTTGAAGACAGGCTAAGAGTTGAGTATGATATTGATGAAGATACGCTCGATCAACCTGTGCCGCCAATGATGTTGCAGACCCTCGTAGAAAATGCGATCAAGCACGGCATCAGCAAACAGGTGCATGGTGGAAACGTAAAGATTATTTCAGATTTTAAAGATGATTTTCATCAGCTCATTATTCAAAACACCGGTTACCTCAATGGCTCGGTTTATGACGACGGCTTCGGTTTAACCAGCACAAAAAACCGCCTCCAGCTTCTCTTCGGTGACAAAGCGAATTTCGATATCAAAGAAATAAATGGCAACACGGTCGAAGCGACGGTATTGATTCCTGTAGTCATTTAGTACAAAAATTTTTTAAATACCCGGCTCGGATTTCGTGGATTCTTCCACCCGGTGGATAAAAAATATTTAATCGCATATTTGGTTTATATTGTAAACTACTTTACATTTGAGATAAATTTATCAATTGTGAGAAAAACACAGCTGCTTATTCCCTTAATTATCCTGCATATGGTTTCCCTGGCGCAGACCAAAATATCCGGCAAAGTCAAAGATACCAAAGGTCATCCCGTTCCAGGGGCGAGCATCGGTTTAAAAAATTCTTACGATGGCGCAACGACTGATTCTGTTGGCAATTTTAGTTTTACAACCAACGAACGCGGCGATTTCGTTTTATCAGTAACCGCCCAGGGTTATAAAGATTTTGAACAAGTCGTTTCTCTCAACAAAAATCCGATAACCATAAACACCACCTTGAAAGAAAAATTAGATGAGATGCGCGCAGTAACCATTACTGCCGGTTCTTTTTCTGCGGGCGATGCAAAACGTGCTGCAGTGTTGAGTTCACTTGACGTTGCAACCACGGCAGGATCAAACGCAGACATCACTGCTGCATTAAAAACTTTACCTGGGACCAGCCAGGTTGGTGAACAGGAAGGGCTATTTGTCCGTGGTGGTGCAGGATATGAAACAAAACAATTCATAGACGGGGAGTTGGTGAATAATCCATATTATTCCAGCGTCCCCGACCTGGCGCAGCGAGGTCGTTTCTCTCCTTTTCTTTTTAAAGGAACGGTTTTCAGTACCGGAGGTTATTCCGCACTGTATGGACAGGCCTTATCTTCAGCATTATTGCTTGAATCCATTGATTTACCTGAGCGCTCAGAAATCGATGCGTCAATATCACCATTATTCTGGGGAGCGGGAACACAGCAACTCGCGCAAAATAAAAAATCATCATGGGGGGTGAATTATGGTTATACCAATGTTGGATTGTATTTTGACGCAGTAAAACAAGGGGTGGATTATTTTACTGTTCCGCAATTGCACAATGTGGATGCAAACTTCAGGATCAAAACAAAAAGCGGCGGCATCATAAAATATTACACCACTTTCAGTCATAATCAACTTGGCATCAGAAGACCGGATGTTGACAGCGCTGATTTGAAAGATGCATTCGGTTTGAGAAATTATAACTGGTATAATAATCTAACCTGGAAAGAATACTTAAACAACGGCTGGAAAATGAACCTGGGTCTTAGTTACAGTACGAATAAGGATAATATCCTGCAACAGGTTCAGGATGCCAATAACCAACCCAAACAATTTCCTGATTCGACCTACTGGATGTTGTACAAAAATTTTACGCTTGTTCACCGCCAGGACTTATCGCAGGGAAAAGTAGTTTTCGAAAAAAAATTAGGGGGCATCAGTTCCATTCGTTTTGGCAGCGAATATTGGTACAGTTATGATAACAGCAATTTCAGCGATACGGCATTAGTACGCTTGAAAGATAATTATACGGCCGTTTTTGCTGAATCAGACATTTATTTAACCAATGAGATCGCGGCAAAAATCGGCGGTCGATTTGAATATTCATCCATCATCAACAAAGCAGATATTGCTCCACGCATTTCGCTCGCATACAAAACAGGAAAAGACGCGCAGGTTTCAATGGCGTATGGAATATTCTACCAGAAGCCTGAAAATTCTCAACTTGATTATGCAACCAATCTGGGTTATACAAAAGCGACACACTACATCATCAATTATCAAAAAATGTCGAACGACAGGATTTTTCGTGTGGAGGCTTATTATAAAAAGTATGCTGACCTGGTTAAAACTGTGCCCATCTTCTATAATTATTATACAACTTTCAATAACACAGGAGCGGGGTACGCTCAGGGAATTGATTTTTTCTGGCGTGATAAAAAATCAATTAAGAATTTTGATTATTGGATCAGTTATTCTTATCTCGATACAAAACGCAACTATTTAAATTATCCGACGCAATTGATGCCAAATTATGCAGCCACGCATACCGCATCCGTTGTTATGAAACGTTTTATCACCAAGATCAAAAGCGGTTTTAACCTAACCTATAGTTATGCTTCGGCAAGACCTTATTATAATTTCATGCTGGATAATAACAACAAATATTACATCGCCGACCAGGGAAAAACAAAAGATTACAACAGCTTAAATTTTAGCGGAGAATACGTACCAAGCGCCGGAAATACCAAAGCGAAAACTTTTCTGGTTTTATTTGCCAGCATTTCAAATGTACTGGGGTACAATGCCATTTATGGTTACAACTATTCATTCAGCGGAGATTCGAAACAGTCCATTACTCCCCCTGCGAAAAGGTTTTATTTCGTCGGTTTGTTTTTGAGCTGGGGGGTTGACAGGAGCCAGGATGCGATCAACAATAATTTGTAAAAGAATAAAATTAAAAAACAGGTATGTGCAACAGGAGAAGAACATGCTTTGGAAATTTACAAAAAAAAAGTTGTGAGGCCACGTTCACCTAGCTTATCCATTGAATAGGATGGGCACGGGGGTGTTGAATAAAGATCCTGGGTTAATAAAAAAAATAAAAACGATCATCATAAACAAAAACTAAAAAAAATGAAAAAGCTATTTCTAATTTCTTTATTGTTTGCAGCGATTGGTACAAATGCACAAAGCGAAAAATATGTTGCTGCGATGAAAAAAAATCTTGATTTGATGGACTCTGCAAAAACCACTGCGGATTTTCAAAATGTTTCCAATGCTTTTGAGCGCATCGGTGATGCAGAAAAAACGCAATGGCTTCCTTATTATTATGCTGGTTTGGCGTTGACAAGAGCAGGATGGACGGATCAAAAACTGGATAAGGACGCCAATGCAGAAAAAATAAAAGCTTTGTGTGATAAAGCGGAAGTCCTTGACAAAAACGCAGAAATATGCACCATCCGCAATATGGCTGCGACACAGCAAATGCTGGTTGATCCGCAAACGCGCTGGCAAACTTCGGGAATGGAAGCGAGTGCGGCTTTGCAAAAAGG
>DATGFZ010000544.1:0-2374 GCA_035308805.1 Puia sp.
ATTGTTGCGCATTTACAATCGATGCATTGCAATGCCGTTGGATTGTGCGGGGCTGATGCAAAAATCATTGAAGCGCACAAAAGAGTCCATCCTTCGATTGATTATGGGTTTGTAGGAGATATAGATAAAGTAAATGCCAGACAACTGGAGCAGTTTATCCATGCAGGATTGACGCCCATTATTGCGCCCATTACCAACGACGCTGCAGGACAATTGCTGAATACCAACGCGGATACCATCGCCCAGGAGATTGCAAAATCCATGAGCGGCTGTTACGAGGTGCAATTGATTTATTCGTTTGAGAAAAGCGGGGTTTTGCTGGATGCCGGTGATGATTCGACAGTCATTCCTTCTATCAACCCAACACATTATGAAAAATTGAAAACAGAGAAAAAAATTTTTGCAGGAATGATTCCAAAAATTGACAATGCATTTGGAGCGTTGAATTGTGGAGTGAAAAAAGTCATTATCGGCAATGCGGAAAAATTGAATGATCTCATTAATAACTCGGCAGGAACAACCATTACCAATGAATAATATGGATAAAAAAATATTGCAGGCTGATGTTATTGAGTTACTGAAACAGCTTATCGCCACGCCTTCTTTTTCCAAAGAAGAAAATGACACGGCGGAATTGATTGGCAGCTTTTTTGAAAAAAATCAGATTCCGTTTTCGCGGGTCGGCAATAATGTTTACGCAAAAAATAAACACTACGATCCCTCAAAGCAAAGTATCTTGTTGAACTCGCATCACGATACAGTAAAACCCAATAAGGGTTATACCCACGATCCATTTACCGCGATCGAAAAAGACGGCAAAATTTTCGGTCTCGGCAGCAATGATGCCGGCGGTTGTCTGGTAAGTTTAATTGCTACATTTTTATATTTCTATCATCAGCAGGAGTTAAATCACAATCTTGTTTTTGCGGCAAGTGCCGAAGAGGAAATAAGTGGGGTAAATGGGATTGAATTGGTGCTTCCTTACCTTGGTCAAATTGATTTTGGCGTTGTTGGTGAACCAACGAAATTGGAAATGGCGGTTGCTGAGCGGGGCCTGATGGTTATTGATTGTACAGCCAATGGACGTTCAGGACATGCAGCACGCAACGAAGGCGAAAACGCCTTATACAAAGCGCTTGATGACATGGATTGGATAAGAAATTATCGCTTTGAGAAAGTCAGTAAACTGCTCGGAGACTCGCGAATGACCGTCACCGTTATCGATACGGAGAATAAACAGCACAATGTGATTCCCTCACAGTGCAAATTTGTGATTGATGTTCGTGTAAATGAGTTGTACACGTTTGATGAAATTCTTGAAGCGCTGAAAAACAACCTGAGAAGCCAGTTCAAGCCAAGAACGACGAGAATGAAATCAACATCCATATCGCTCGACCATCCGCTGGTGAAAGCTGGCCTGGCTTTGGGGAAAGGCTATTATGGTTCACCGACAACATCAGACAAGGCGCTGATGCCTTTTCCTACCTTGAAGATGGGACCGGGTGATTCTGCAAGAAGTCACACTGCAGATGAGTATATTTACATCGATGAAATAAGAAATGGCATTGAAACATATATTCAGCTGCTGGACGAGTTTATATAGAACCATGTGGTGGTTGCACGCGCTAAAAGCAGCATTTTTATTTGCGACAAGCCGCTGAACCGGCATAACAAAATAATCACAAACAAGGCTCCGGCAACCTGCAACCTGCATCCGGCAACCGGCATGAAACTCTGGAATAAGGAAAATACAAATACCTCCCAAATCGTGGAAGCTTTTACTGTAGGACGTGACAGGGAGTTTGATCTGTTGCTTGCAGAATATGATGTGCTTGGCTCGCTGGCCCACACGCAAATGCTGGAAAGTGTCGGATTGCTCACCAAAGAAGAGCTCACGGCGATTCATAAAGAGTTACACCATATCCTCGCTGACATTCGCCGTTCAGAATTTACCATCGACCAACACGCTGAGGATATTCATTCGCAAATTGAATGGATGCTCACCCAGCGCATTGGTGAAGCCGGGAAAAAAATCCACAGTGGCAGGAGCAGGAATGATCAAATTGCTGTTGACATAAAATTATATTTGCGCGCGGAAATCCTAAAAATAAAAGATGACGCCAAGAACCTGTTTGATTTATTGATTGCACAAAGCGAAAAATACAAACATACACTGGTTCCCGGCTACACGCACTTGCAAATTGCCATGCCTTCTTCATTTGGTTTGTGGTTTGGCGCCTATGCAGAAAGTCTTGTTGATGATTTAGAATTATTGGCAGCAGCGTATCACATCACCAATAAAAACCCTCTGGGAAGCGGCGCCGGTTACGGTTCTTCATTTCCATTGGACAGAACACTGACCACGACACTATTA
>DATGFZ010000545.1:0-6296 GCA_035308805.1 Puia sp.
AAAGCGCAGACTTCTGCGGAGGTTAAATTAACTCCGGGTGAGCACACCCTCACTTTGCAATATGCAGATGGCATCCACCGCTCCTACGGCGCTAAACTTGCGGCGACCGTTAAAGTGAAAGTTCAATAGAAGATAAAAGAATAGAAACGGAACAGTGAACAACCGGTTGTTCACTGTTCATTGTTTACGGGTGAGTATGAACTCGCCTTCATCAGCGTATCCATGGCGGTGCCGTCTAATTTTATTGCTGTGGCGCTTTTCAATTCATCCAGCTGCTCAACGGATGTGGCGCTGGCAATGGCGCCGGTAACGCCGGGCTGCGCAATAAGCCACGCGAGCGCCAGGGCTGCGGGTGTCGTCCGGAGGGTTTGTGAGAGGTTATCGAGCGCAGCCAGGATGCGCATGCCGCGGTGATTGAGAAACTTTCTTATTCCTTCCCCGCGCGCGCTTTTGTAGAGATCATTTTCTGACCTGTACTTCCCCGTTAGAAACCCCCTTGCCAGCGAATAAAAGGTGATGACGCCGATTCCGTTTTGCAGGCAGGTCTGCTGCAATTCTCTTTCAAAATCATTCCGGTCAAACAAATTGTATAACGGTTGCAGGCTTTCGTAACGGGGTAAATCATTTTTTTTGCTGGCTGCAATGGATGCCAGCAGTCTTGTGGCGGAATAGTTGGATGCGCCGATCGCCCGTATTTTTCCCTGCCGGATAAGTTGCTGGTAGGCTTCGAGTGTTTCTTCAAAGGGGGTATTTGAATCGTCGTCGTGCGATTGATAAAGATCGATATAATCTGTCTGCAGACGCTTTAAAGAATCTTCGGCTGCGCTGAGGATGTATTTTCTGGACAGCCCTTTTTTATCCGGCGCCATTTCTTTCCCGACCTTGGTGGCGATGATGACCTGATCGCGTTTGTTGGTTTTTTTGATCCATTTGCCGATTATTTTTTCAGATTCCCCGCCTTTGTTTCCCTTTGCCCAGCGTGAGTATACGTCGGCGGTATCCACGCAGTTGAATCCTGCGCCGACGAATGCATCAAGCAACTGAAATGATGTTTTCTCGCCCGCTGTCCACCCGAAAACATTTCCTCCGAAGATGAGCGGTGCAATGTCCAATCCTGAATTTCCCAGCTTTCTTTTTTCCATCTTTTGGTTTATTTGTCCGTTCGGAAACCAAGCGCCTCGATATACCCCTTATTGGCCGTGCAATGGATGAACGCGCAATTGTTCAGGAATCCGTCGAGCGCCTGGATGACCAATTCCATATTTTTTGGTTTGGCCTTTCTTATTTGTTCAAAGCTCATCCTGGACGTATCGGCGTATTTCATGACGGTATCATAGTTCTGCGGAACGCCAAACGTGACAAACCCGCGGCTGTTGTCAATTTTTTTATACGGCCAGTAATGCCAGCCGATATTGTTTTTTTCCAGTACCAGCCGGAAACTCTTTACCCAGTCATCTGTATTCTCTCCTGTCTCGCCGCAATAGATCGGCACCTGGTATTTATTGCTGAAATCAATATAATCCTGTATTACTTTTTGTGTCGGTTCGGTCCAGTATTTATGAAAAGTGTATACCAGTTTATGATCAAACGGCGGACCGAAAACCCCGAAATTGGAATCCCACTGCGCGCCACCCAGAAACAGGATATGGTTTTTATCTACCGAGCGGATGGCTTTGGTAATTCTTTTATACACCACTTCCAGCAGGGGATTGAGTTTTTCTTTATCAAAATAATGGGCGATGGGTTCGTTGAGCAGGTCATATCCGATGATGATGGTTTCATTTTTATAATGGGCGGCAATTTTTTTCCAGATGCCGGCGACGAGCTGCTGGCTCGCTTCGCTTTCAAATAAAAACGGGTATCCGTAACCGTCATCAATATTATCTCCCGTTTGTCCGCCGGGAGCGCAGTGCATGTCGAGGATAACGAATATGCCTTCTTTCCTGCACCAGGCAATGGCGCTGTCCATCAGCCTGAATCCGCGTGATTCGCCTCTTCCACCCAGGTAGTCCTCATTGGTGAACAAGCGGTAATTGAAGGGGATTCGGATGGAGTTGACGCCAATGGTTTTCAGGTAGTGGATGTCAGCACGGGTGATGTAGGTGTTCAGGTATTTTTGCCAGAAGCTCCTGGCATCGTCGGGACCGATTAGTTCGCTGATGACCTCGCTGATCAGTCTGGGGCAGTTGGCGCTTTTGAATTTAAACATATACCCTTCCGGTACCAGCCAGTTACCGAGGTTGGTCCCTTTCATGAGAAAATTCTTTCCGTCAGGGCCGATTATTTCTTTTCCTTTTACAGAAATAAATGCTGTCTGGGCGGCAGCGCCATAAAAAACAAAAATGAAAAATAGCAATGCGGAAAATTTTGGTTTCATATCTTGTCTGATTTAAAAAATATTTTTATTCTGCCGCAGCAAGCCCTGCCAATGATTCCACCATGTTCCTGATCTCGGTCTCGTCTGCGATCACCAGGGAGAGGTCATCATTCATTTCTGCACGGACATATTGCATCTCCGTAGGCAGGGTTGTCCTCGCTGAACTGTGAAACTCCTGCGCTTTTGTCTGTTCGGCAAGCCCGGCAATATTTGCCGCGCGAACTGCCGAACCCGGCATGATGATGATGCGATCATCCGCCTGCCGAATCAACTCAGCGATCAGTTCCGCGCCTTCCATGGCCGTTGGCCGCTGACCGGAGGTCAGGATTCTTTCGCAGCCAATTTCAATGATGTCTTCCAATGCCTGCCTGGGATCCACCGTCCGGTCAAAGGCGCGGTGGAAGGTAACGCCCAGGGGATAGGCGAGCTGAACCAGCTGCGCCGCACTTTTTTTATCCACCGTTCCGTCGGCGTTCAGCATGCCGATCACCACGCCGTCGCAGCCGATCTGTTTGCAGAGTAACACATCATTCATCATGATCTCCAGTTCTTCTTCGCTGAATAAAAAATCCCCGCCGCGCGGACGGATGATGGGGTATAGCTCGATATGTAATTTTTCCCTCGCCGTTTTGATCACCCCCAGGCTTTGCGTCGTCCCGCCCGCGGCCGCGTCGGCGCAGAGCTCCACGCGATGCGCTCCCGCGCTTTGGGCGATGATCGCCGATTGCCAATTGAAGCAACATATTTCGAGCATCGGAAAACAGTTGAGGGTTTTTAATCAAACCAGCTTGGTGAGGCATAGACCTTTTCTTCCTGGTTATTTTTTACCGCATAGACAAATCCCTTTTGGATGGCAAAGGCGCCGTATTCGCCTTTTTTATTCAGCGCAAGAAATCCCACCTGCAGGTCATCGCGTTTTTTCGGATTGCGCTTGATGATGCGTTCGAGTGTTTTCCTGCATGCGTCCTGCGGTGAGAGTCCCTGCCGCATGTATTCCACCACGAGATGAGAGCCCACAATCCTGATCACTTCTTCACCGAGACCCGTGGAGGTGGCGGCACCTACCTCGTTGTCTACAAACAGACCTGCACCGATAATGGGGGAATCGCCCACGCGTCCGTGCATTTTAAAAGCCATGCCGCTCGTCGTACAGGCTCCGCTCAGGTCACCCTTTGCGTCCATGGCGATGATGCCGATGGTATCGTGGTTGTTTTCCCCCACGGGTAAATTACTTGCCGTGGATTTGTTTCCGTAAGATTTTTCTTCGGTATTAATGACCGGCTTGTACTCTGCATGCTTCAGCCATTCCTTCCATGCCTTTTCACTTTCGGGTGTCAGCAGTTCTTCTTTTTTAAATCCGTTCTCGAGGGCAAACTGGAGGGCGCCTTCTCCGCACAGGACGACGTGCGGCGTTTTTTCCATCACCAGCCGCGCGACCGAAACCGGGTGCGCGATGTGCTCGATGCACATCACCGACCCGCAACCGCTGTTTTCGTCCATGATGCATGCGTCGAGGGTCACATGACCGTCACGGTCGGGGTAGCCCGCGCGCCCGACGGAATGATTGCTCAGGTCCGCCTCGGGGATCCTTGCGCCGCCTTCGACGGCATCCAGCGCGCGACCGCCGGCACTCAGCGTTTTCCATGCCTCTGCATTGGCAGCCTGACCAAAACCCCAGGTCGATACAACAATGGGATTGCCGGTTAGGATCCTGTTTTCCGGAAAATTATCTTCCGGTAATTTATTTGCCATCACCATTCCGACAGAACTGAATAATGATGATCGTAGAAATTTTCTCCTGTTAAACATGCAAGGTCGGTTTGATTTTAAAAACCGAAAGTAAGCCATTTGACATTTTGAGAGAAAGAATTATTTAGTTTGCAAAATTTGTTTTGACTTCATCTAATTCATTACATTTATTTCTTAAACCAACTAACATGAGAGCTTTTTTTATCTGCGTTCTTTTCTTTTTTTGTGTGGCAGCCTTTGGTCAAAATGCGGACAGCGTCTGGATCCGCGAGCATTATTATAAGATCGAGCGCTATACGCCCACGCGTGACGGCATTAAATTATTCACGTCCATCTATATCCCAAAAGATACCACCGAAGCGCATCCGATCCTGATGACCCGGACTCCTTATTCCTGTTATCCCTACGGGGAAGACAAATGGCGGGGATGGTGGTATTCCTATACCAAGGCCTATTTCCGGGAGGGTTATGTGATGGTGGTGCAGGATGTACGCGGCCGTTGGATGAGCGAAGGAAATTTTGAGGACATACGTCCGTTCAACCCAAACAAAAAAACTAAAAAGGATATTGATGAGGCAAGCGATACCTATGATGCCATCGACTGGCTGGTAAAAAATATCCCGCACAACAATGGAAAGGTGGGTGTGTTCGGAACCTCCTATCCGGGTTTTTATTCCACGATGGCTGCAGCGAGCAACCATCCTGCGCTGAAAGCGGTCAGCCCGCAGGCTCCCGTCACCAACTGGTTTCTGGGAGACGACTTTCACCACAACGGGGCTTTTTTTCAAATGGATGCATTTTCATTCTATACCTCCTTTGGCAAGCCGCGTCCCAGGCCAACGACTGTGGGCCCCACCGAATTTGACTATTATACCCATGACAATTATAAATTTTATTTGGAAACGGGGTCATTAAAAAACCTCGCCAAATATACCGGTGACAGCATTGCCTTTTGGAAGGACCTCTATGCGCATCCCAATTATGATGCATGGTGGCATGCGCGCGACGCGCGCAATGCGACAAAGAACTTACAACCGGCCATGCTCTGGGTTGGCGGATTGTTTGATGCCGAAGACTGCTGGGGCGCGTGGAATGCGTATAAGGCCGCAGAACAGAATAATCCCGGGAAGGCCTTTAATAAGATCGTCGATGGTCCCTGGTATCACGGGCAGTGGGGCAGTAATGACGGAACCCACCTGGGGAATATTTTCTTTGGCAGCAACACGTCTGCCTGGTACCAGGAGAATATTGAAATTCCGTTTTTCAATTATTTCTTAAAAGGCAAGGGAGATATTTCCGGGATCGCTGAAGCAAATATTTTTATTACCGGTGCCGACGAATGGAAAAAATTCAGCCAGTGGCCGCCGGCAGAAAAAGAGGACAGGGCGATGTATCTCAAGGCCGGCGGAAAATTAAGCTGGGATAAGCCTTCGGGACAGGATGGTTTTTCCGAGTACACGAGCGACCCGGCAAAACCGGTTCCCTATGATGATGGTGTTCAGTTCAACAGGACAAGAACCTATATGACCGGTGACCAGCGTTTCGCCTCGCGCAGACCGGATGTGCTCGTTTTTCAAACCGATACGTTCACAGACAACCTCACGGTAACGGGCAATGTGGTTGCCAACATCCTCACCAGCATTTCCACCACGGATGCGGATTTTGTCGTCAAGGTCATCGATGTCTTTCCGGATAACCTGTCTTATAACGATATCGATATTTACGCAGAGAAGGATCCGGAAAAACTCTATCCCATGGGCGGATACCAGATGCTTGTCCGCGGAGAGATCTTCCGTGGCCGCTACCGCAACAGCTATGAAAACCCCGAGCCCTTCACGCCCGGAAAGATCGAAACGGTAAAATTTGAGTTGCCGCCGATCGCGCATTGTTTTAAAAAAGGTCACCGCATCATGATACAGATACAAAGCAGCTGGTTTCCGCTCGTCGACCGCAACCCGCAGCAGTTTGTCAATATTTACACCTGCGATGAAAAAGATTTTATCCGGAGTGATATAAAAGTCTACCATGACGCGGCCAGTGCATCTTATGTGCTGCTGCCGGTATTAAAATAGGATTATGAAAAAAAGATCTGTCATTGTCCTGTGTTTCTTTTTTGTTGCCCTCAGCGCCATGTCCCAGCGTTTTGCTGACTCGGCATTCATCGTTGACA
>DATGFZ010000546.1:0-4587 GCA_035308805.1 Puia sp.
ACGCAAAAGTATCCGTTTCACAAATATTTCCAACAACCGAATATTTTTTTTCGGCGCCATCCGGATTGCTGATATTTTCTATTCGGTGGTACGCATCATAAAACATCGGTCTTATCAAATGATTAAATCCGCTGTCAACACTTACGAATACAGCCGAAGAAGTCTCTTTTATCACATTCACCTTTGTAATAAAGTAACCGCATTCACTAACAAAAAACTTACCCGGTTCAAACCAAACCTGTAAGGGTTTTCCAGTCGGGTTTGGATGATTGGCAAATGCTTCTCCAACTTTTTGCGCGAGTAAATTCATATCTGTTTCACCATCACCCTGCTTATAGGGAACTTTGAATCCGCCGCCGAGATCAATAAATTCAAGCTCCTTAAAATGCGGAATAACATCAAACAATACCTCAATGCCCTTTACAAAAACATCGACATCTTTTATGTCGCTGCCTGTATGAATATGGAGATCATTGACAAACATATTATGGTGATGGACGATTTCAAGGACCTTATCAACCTGGTCAATAGGAATTCCGAATTTGCTTTTATCATGACCGGTGGAAATCTTAATATGTCCACCGGCTAAAATATTCGGGCGTAATCGAATGCCAACCGGGTAAGAATGACCGAATTTCTCGCCAAATTTTTCAAGGTTGGAAAGGCTGTCAATATTAATGATCACACCCAGACTTTGCGCATCTTCAATCTCAGAAAAATTAATTCCGTTGGAAGTATATAAAATTTCTTTGGGCAAGAAACCGGCATGCAAGGCAAGCCTCACTTCAAATATGGAGCTACAATCAACACTTGCTCCAATCGATCTAATATATTTTAAAATATTGACGTTGGTTAATGCTTTGCATGCATAAAAGAAACGCGTGTTGGTTTTTGCAAATGCGGTTTTTAATTTGTCGTACTGTTCTTTTATTTTTTCGGCATGGTAAACATATAACGGCGTTCCGAACTCGTTTGCCAACTGGGTCAAATAAGATGTACTAAGTTGTTCCGGCATAGTACGCGAATATAGTTCATGAAAAATGAAAAATCAGAAATGGGAAATCAGAAATTACCTGAGATTCACGGATTAATAAAATAATGGTAAAGGACCTGATTAGAAAAATACTATGCCGGACCCTGCTCTTTATTGGTTTCCACCAATTCGCCATTTTCACTTATGATCAGTGGAGTCTCATCCTTATCATTTTCATCAACATGAGAATTGATCATGGTTGGCGGCACAAGATTATCAACAAAAATCTCTTTCAACTTGGGTAAGTCTTCGGCAGAATTGAGACCAAAATAATCCATAAAAGTCCTGGACACATGGTAAATGAGGGGCTTGCCTGGCATATCCTCACTTCTTCCGGAAATAATGATCAATTCCTTTTCGAGAAGTTTCTGAATAGAGTAATCGCAGTTGACCCCGCGAATCGATTCAATTTCACCTTTTGTAACCGGCTGTTTGTATGCAATAATGGCAAGTGTTTCCAAAGCCGCGTTTGACAATCGTTTCAGAAATTTTTCTCCGTTAAGCTGTGCAATCGTTTTATAGTATTCCTTTTTAGTTAGAAATTGTAATCCCCCGCCGCTTTGTTTTATCTCAAATGGATAAAATTCGGTTTTATATTTTTCAACAACTCCGTCAATAGCACTTTGAATCTGATCAAGGGTAAATTTTTCATCCATAAACCCAAATGCGTTATTAATAAGCTCGGTAAGCTCCATTGCAGTCAATGGTTTATCACTCGCAAAAATCAACGCTTCAATATGTGGAATGATTTCAGAAATTTCCATAGTAAAATAACATTTTTCGATGGCCGTTAACCAAGGGCTGTAAACAACCAGCCGTCAACGCCCACCATTTTATCCTTGTAATGCCGCGGCACCGCTCACTATTTCCGTCAGCTCGGTTGTAATGGCTGCCTGGCGGGCACGATTATATGAAAGACGCAATGAGCGTAATAACTCGCTCGCATTATCAGTTGCTTTATCCATTGCCGTCATTCTTGCGCCGTGCTCGGAAGCGCTTGAATCAAGGACTGCCTTATACAATTGGGTGTTCAATATTTTTGGCATCAGCTCAGTCAACAATTCCTCGCGCGATGGTTCAAAAATAAAATCACTTTTTTTAGCGCCCGTTTTTTTCTGCGTTTTCGGAATCGGTAAAAAGCGTTCCACAGTAAAAATTTGCGTCGCCGCATTCTTAAATTCACTGTATACAATTTCCACTACATCAAAATCTTTTTCTTCAAAAGCTTTCACAGCATCTTGAGCACATACTTGCACGCTTTCAAAATTCAGATGAGTGAAAATATCGCGGTAGGCTTCACTTACTTTAAAATTATTTTTCAAAAAATGTTCGTAACCCTTTTTACCAATAGCCCAGATAGATACGTTTCCCTTCGCAAATTGAGCCGAATATTTTTCTTTGATAGTCAGTTTGGCAAGTTTTATGAGGTTCGCATTGTATGCGCCGCACAAGGATCTGTCACTTGTAATTACGACCAATAAGACTTTTTCAATCGGTCTTTCAACAGCAAGGTTCGAGCCGCCGCTTCTATTTTCAGAATTGCTAACAATATTACTCAACACTTCCTGCAATTTTTTTGCGTATGGGCGCATCTGTACAATCGCATCCTGGGCACGGCGTAATTTTGCAGCACTCACCATCTTCATCGCCTTGGTGATTTGCTGGCTATTTTGAAAAGCTTTGATCCGATTTCTTATTTCCTTTAATTGTCCTGACATATGGAGTTTTAAATCGGCCGCAAAGATAACGGAAACAGGCAAAATACGGCGAACTGTGGGTAAAATATCTGTAATGTGAGAGCTAAGATATAGATTGCAGAATGTATGTGTCTTTCGGTAATTATTAATTGCTCATTATCAATTATTAATTTTTTTTGTAACTAAGGCTGTCAACGTGCAATCATCCCTCACCCCGGAACTGGTTTCTGTTCAAAAAATCCACTATCCCCGCAGTTTATTTATCTTCCAAATTTCTATCCAGAGGAGGGTTGTCCGTCCACACAAAAAAGCCCTCGTTTTTTTCAGAAAGCGACATGTTCTTTCGGAACTAAGAGCTGCATCTTTTTTTATTCACCATTTAGCTTTGGCGATCCACGATTTCTCATATTTTTCTCAAAAATATTACTCACTTTTGCAACTCAATTAATTATGGCAAAATCTGCAAAAAAGAAACCGGTCATTTTAATCACTAACGATGATGGCATCACCGCGCCCGGAATTCAAAACCTCGTTGAAGCGGTAAAAGACCTTGGAAAAATTATTGTCGTTGCACCGGATAAACCTCAATCAGGTATGGGACATGCCATAACCATCGGGAATCCCCTTCGGCTACATCCGGTTAACATTTTTAAAGATATTGAAGCGTGGCAATGCACCGGCACTCCTGTTGATTGCGTAAAACTTGCTGTAGATAAAATATTGCATCGCAAACCTGATCTGTGTTTGAGCGGAATTAACCATGGAGCAAATCATTCCATCAATGTAATTTATTCCGGGACAATGTCGGCCGCGGTGGAAGCGGCGATTGAAAGTATCCCGTCGGTTGGGTTCTCTTTGCTGGATTACAGCCTCGAAGCGGATTTCAGTGCTTCTCGAAAATATGCGCGTACGATAGTTAAAAACCTATTAGAAAATTCGCTTGATAAACACCTTATCCTGAATGTGAACCTGCCTGCTTTGCCCGATAGTTTAATTAAGGGAATGAAAATCTGTCGTCAGGCTTATGCGAAATACGAAGAAGATTTTGTAGAAAGAAATGACCCAAATGGAAGAAAATATTATTGGCTGACCGGTCAATTTGTGAACTTTGACAAAGGAAAAGATACCGATGTGTGGGCGCTGGAGAATAATTATGTGAGTGTTGTTCCCGTACAATTTGATATGACCAATTACGAGCTTAAAACCAAACTCAAAAAAACCTGGAAATTATAATTTTGCCGGATTCACCGGTAATTTGCGAATTGGCGTGAAGTTAATTTTGATTCAAAAAAACCATGAAGCCGTGACCATTAAAAAGGACAATATAAAATTCGGAATACTGCTTGGCTTTATTGCTCCTCTGTTAAGCATGACGGTTTATTATTTTATAAAATTCTACCCTCTTTTTTCAGTCAGGCAATTTTTTATTTTTTTAAAAAATAATCCAAGCCAGATAACCGCGATAGCTGTTCCTTGCCTCGTTTTAAATATCGCACTGTTTACTTTTTATATTAATTCCCATCTTGATAAGACCGCACGCGGAATTTTCGCTATTACCATTCTTTATGCGATAACCACCCTGTTGCTGAAACTGACGCTGTAAATCGATAAAAATATTACTTGCAAAGTCGCAGAAAGTTTCACCAAACGAGCTTCACAACCAAGGCGCGTCAAGCTTCAATTCCTTGTTTGATGGTAAACTTTGTATCGTTGTGCGAGAGAGTTTTCAATAATAGTGATCACGAAAAATGTGCTCTCGCGGCTGTGGGAAAATGTTGAAAAAGAAAAAATGGTGAAATTAAAATGCCCAAGTTCGGGTTGGGGGAAGTAAAGCTAATCAGACTGATAGACTATTCA
>DATGFZ010000547.1:0-8464 GCA_035308805.1 Puia sp.
GGTTCCAGGTTTCTTTTTTCCAGTCGTATTTGAAGAAAGCAATATTTGCCGGAAAACAGGCAGCGCAAATATGCCGCAAAGAGGATGAAACGCCAAGCCTTTTATTTCCCATGACTAATAAAAGCGGAACGCATAAACCAATCAATGGTCCGCCAACATACCAGGGCCAAGGTTGTCCTAAATACTCTATTAATTTCATAGACTTTATTTGAAATAAAATTACGGCAAATTTTAGTGCAGAAAGTGAATAAGTCTTTATGAAAAAAACAAACAGTTAATTTATTTTTGAAAAAAAATAACATTGCTGAAGCTCAGGCACCAACATAATTTGGTTGAAGCAGGTTGCGATGAAGCAGGGCGCGGTAGTTATGCCGGACCTGTGTTTGCTGCAGCCGTAATTCTGCCTGCAGATTTTTTTCATCCTTTACTAAATGATTCCAAACAGGTCGTTGCGGAGATACGTGAAGAGTTAAGGGTCTTTATTGAAGCCAACGTGTTGGATTTCGCGGTTGCCTGGATTGATGAACAGGAAATTGATCAGATCAATATTCTGCGTGCATCTTTTAAAGCAATGCATCTTGCCATTAAAAAATTAAAAATAGAACCTGAAATGTTATTGATTGACGGGAACCGTTTTTCATGTTATAAAAAAATTCCCCACCAGTGCATAATCAAGGGAGATGGAATTTATGCTCCGATTGCGGCCGCAAGTATATTAGCCAAAACCTACCGCGATGATTATATGCGCAACCTGCATAAAGAGTTCCCGTATTACCATTGGCATAATAATAAAGGTTATGGAACGGAAGAGCATCGCAAAGCGATCGAAGAGTACGGTTTATGTAAATATCATCGAAAGAGTTTTAACATCATTCCTTCACAAATGAATCTATTTGCAGAGTAGTTGGCAGAAAGTTAATGATGATCGAATTCCCTGAAAATATTATCCTGGAGAATAAAAGAGTTTTACTCCGCCCGTTGGTAAAAACGGACATTGAGTTCTTGGATTCCTTCGCAATCAATGAACCGGAAATCTGGCAATTTTCTCCAGATCCCATCGGTGGTGCAGCTGGATTAAAAAAATATATTAACGCCACCGTTGATCTGCACCGGGAAAAAAAAGAGTATCCATTTATTGTTTTTGATAAATTGTCAAACCGGTTTGCGGGCAGCACACGATTTTATGACATTCAGTTACAAAATCTTACGACACAATTGGGTTATACGTGGTACGGAAAGGATTTTCGGCGTACCGGATTAAATAGAAACTGCAAATTACTGATGCTGGAATTCGCGTTTGAAAAATGGGGAATGGAACGCGTGGAATTCAGGGCACATATAAAAAACGAACGTTCCATCGCGGCAATGAAAGCAATCGGATGTACGGCTGAAGGAATATTACGAAGTGTTTCAGCATCATCAACCGGTGGAAGAAGAGACTCAATGGTTCTTTCCATCCTAAAAGAAGAATGGTATAATGGCATAAGAGTGAAACTACGCGATTTAATTCACTGACAATCCGAATACAAACAGGGGAATAAAATCAAAAAATTGCCAAAGGCACGCTGGCAAAGGGTTTCATATAATTATTCACTTTTAATAAACACAAAGAGAAATATATTTTTAAAAAACTTATTAAAAAATATTGCATTTTACCAAAACAGTCTTTATTTTTACCCTGCTTATATCTCAAAACCACATCTGGATAAAACAGTTAAGTCCAAGTTCCTTTCTCCAATTTCCACGAAAAGTAAATGCAGTTTTCTGTCATGTCAGAAACTAATTGTTCTATCCGTATTTCCCTTTAAGATTTATTGTACCTGTATTTTGACGTTTTTGTTCTTAAACCACTGAGTTTGTTATTAAAGGTGGCCAGACAACAAGCAGTTTTTTGTATGGGTTATGCTGAAATGGTAGCTGTTTAAAAAGAAGATTAAACCGCATTGGTGAACCGGAAACCTGTTTCATTGCTACCTTTTGCTGACAACATGCAGGGACAAGTCCAATTAAAAAATCATTAAGAAAATCGGCTTAGTTAATAATAATGGCGATGTCAAAAATATTCAACTTTTTCTTTTTGTGGTTTCAGAGGTAAGCACAGGCCGGCGATTTCTATCGCTGGCTATTTTTTTAACTGACTAAATAAAAGATTATTTCCTTGTAAAAGCCAAATTAAAAACCCCGCTATGCGGGGTTTTATTTTTTATCGTATATTGAAAATTAAACGATTGTCCATGTTTCATTTCCCCTAAGTAACTTATTCAGGTCTCCTTTTCCTTTGCTTGCAATAACTTCTTCAATTTGCAGGTTGAGGGTCTCCTCGTAACAGGCTCTTTCGGTTTCATAGAATATTCCGAAAGGTCGTGGCAAATGATTTTCTAATTGCGGATCATCAAACATTCGCACCAGGATCTGTGCTTTGTAAAAATCCTTTTCATCATGGATCCATAGATCATCCTTGGTTGCTCCATTATCTGTGTCAACAACAACCGGTTTGAATCCATCCAGTTTAATTCCTTTATTTTGCTGAGCCCCAAAGACAAGTGGCTTGCCCTGTTCGAGAAATAATGTCTCAACAGGTTTTGTCGATTTTTCAGTAAAAATTTCAAAAGCACCGTCATTAAAAATATTACAATTCTGATATATTTCTAAAAAGGAACACCCCCTATGTTGATTACAACGTATTAATATTTGCTGCAAATGTTTTGGATCACGGTCCATGGAACGCGCTATAAACGTTGCATCTGCACCCATTGCCAATGCCAATGGATTAAAAGGATGATCAATGCTTCCGTAGGGGGTTGATTTGGTTATTTTCTTTTCTTCCGACGTTGGTGAATACTGGCCTTTGGTCAAACCGTAGATCTGGTTATTGAACAACATGATGTTCACATCAAAGTTTCTGCGCAATAAATGAATCATGTGATTGCCCCCAATGCTCAAACCATCGCCATCGCCGGTAACAATCCAAACACTCAATTCGGGTCTTGTTGCTTTTAATCCCGAAGCAATCGCGGTTGCTCTGCCATGGATAGAATGCATTCCATATGTATTCATGTAGTACGGAAACCTGCTGCTACAACCGATTCCGGATATAATTACAATATTCTCGCGCGGAATTCCCAGTCCGGGCATTATTTTTTGCACCTGCGCCAAAATGGAATAATCGCCGCAGCCGGGACACCATCTTACTTCCTGGTCGGTAGCAAAATCTTTTGCGGTCAGGGGCGGCGTAGCGGTATTGACATCGCTCATCGTTTGAATAAATTTATATTACAAAGTTCTCTATTAATTTTCAATAATCCGTGCTTTAATTCTGTTGAAGCGCTTCCCAATACTCTGCAGCCCTTCTGGTGTGCGGAATAACGATGGTACCCCCTACAATATTGGCAACCGCAAAAATTTCGTACATCTGGGCGGTCGTTATTTCCAATTCGTGGCATTTTCCCAAATGATATTTTATGCAATCATCACATCGTAAAACCATCGAAGCAACAAGCCCCAGCATTTCTTTTGTCTTGGTATCCAGGGATCCTTCTTCATACGTGTTCGTATCTAAATTCCAGAGGCGTTTCATGACCAAATTGTTTTTAGAAAGGATAACGTCATTCATTTTAGTACGATAGTCGTTAAATTCAGCTACCAGGTTGTTCATATTTTAAAAATTAAGTTTCAGTAAAATTAATGAGGTTCTTTTTATTGTTTACCCTTCATTTCCGGGCATTCAGTAATTTTAACATAGGGTTTGTCGGAAATGTTTTTAAAATTTGAATCATTTATGAGAAATAAGAAAATGGCCTGTTTGATGATGATGTGCGCTGGCCTGTTAATTACCAATGTAAGTGATGCCCAGCGAGAAAATTATGAAAACAACAGATTGGTGGAACGCTGGTTTAAACACATTGCCGACCATGACACGCTGGGTCTGGCCATGATGTATGCTGACACTGCGATTATCGAATCACCAAACTGGGAAGGGACCAAAAAAGGACCAGCTGCCATCCGTGAAATTTACAGTCGGTATTTTACAACATCTCCTGATCTTACCCATAGACAGGTCAACATTTTCACCAATGATAAAACCATCGTTATTGAATACATTTTTTCCGGAACCATGGTAGATCCCGAAAAAGGTTCGCCGGCATATATGCGCGGTAAAAAGTATACCCTCAAAGCCTGTTCAAGGATGAATATTGAAAATGGAAAGATTGCCGCACAATCTTATTATTTTGACCAGGTTGCATTTTTGAGACAGGTTGGATTTTTTGATCAGAAATAGCATTATTATTCATAAAAAAATATTTCAAGTGAAATTATCAAATCTGGCAGAAACACTAATTGGATCGGAGATTGTTAGGCTTGGCGGAGAAATCAGAGAGAAAATTCGTACCGGAGAAAAAATTTACAATTTTACTGTTGGCGATTTCGATCCTAAAATATTTCCCATACCCAAACAACTGGAAAATGAAATAGTCCAAGCATACCGCGAGCACTTTACCAATTATCCTGCAGCAGAAGGCAATGCGGATTTGCGCGAGTCCATTTCTGTATTTACGAAACAGAGAGAAGACCTGGATTACCATCCGGATGAAATTTTAGTATCCTGTGGTGGTCGTCCGCTTATATATGCATTATTCAGGAGCATAGTCGATAAGGGAGATAAGGTTATTTATGCAGTCCCCTCATGGAATAATAATCACTATACACATTTAACTAGCGGTGACCATGTAGTTATTGAAACAACGCCGGAACACCATTTTATGCCCTCTGCAGAAGATATAAAGCCGCATATAAAAGGAGCAACCCTGATTTGCATTTGTTCTCCGCAAAACCCGACAGGTACTACCATAAGCAAAAAGGATATTGAGTCAATCTGCAATATGGTGGTTGAGGAAAATGAATCGCGCAGTGACCAGGCAAAAAAATTATTCATGATGTATGACCAGATGTACTGGCATCTTACTTATGGAAGCATCAAACATTATAACCCCGTTTCTGTAAATGAAAAGATGCGTGAGTATACCGTATATATTGATGCAATAAGCAAAGTGTTTGCTGCCACGGGAGTCCGCGTCGGATGGGCGTTTGGACCCACGGAGATCATCAATAAAATGAAATCAATTCTCGGTCATATAGGAGCATGGGCACCGATGGCTGAACAAAAAGCCACAGCAAAATTTCTAATGCAAAAAGACGCTATCGATGAATACCTGATCAATTTTAAAAACGCCATTAGTGAAAGGCTTCATAAAATTTATGATGGATTTATCCAGTTGAAAAAAGAAGGGTTTTCAGTTGACGCCATTGCGCCACAGGCAACTATTTATCTAACGATAAAAATTGATTTATCCGGCAAGACCAACGTAAATGGAGAAAAACTATGCGGCCAAACTGATGTTACCAGGTATATTCTTGATGAAGCGAAATTGGCAGTTGTTCCTTTTTCCGCATTTGGAGCAAATAAAAACGCGCCCTGGTATCGGTTGGGTGTAGGAACCTGCCATACAGATGATATTGATGAAATGATCAGGCAGTTAAGGAATGCAATGATGAAGCTGCATTAAATAAAAAACCTCCGCAAGGAGGTTATTTAATATGTCGATATGCCGATTTAATTTTTATTGCAGATAAACTGAAAAGGTTTTGTTTGCTTTTGCTTTAAGATTTTTTCTATGCCTTTTGCCTTTGTTACAATTTTGTATCTGCTCACGTCAAATATTTCATGGGCAACACAAAATTTTTCTACTGTTTCGTAATGAAACAATAAATTGTTCAGTTGCTCAAGTTCCTTTTCCATGAACTGATCATTCATGAATTCGTCTTTAACCAGAACTAGCAGATCTCTGTCGGAAGCTTTCATTGCTGAGATAATTAGATTTTAATATCCAACCATACCTTTGTTCATGCCGCAGCCGCATTTTTTACTGGTACCGCCAATACGATTCCCACTACTGCAGCTAGTAATTGTTATTGTCGCCATTATTAGCCACAAAATCAGCACCAAACTTTGCTTTTTCATTAAAATAATCTTACCAATTTAAACTACTTTGTATACAAAATAGTATTTGGGTGAATAAATATACTGAAGATGTCCAAATCCGCCATTTCAAAACCTACAATTCTCATTGCCCCTTTAAATTGGGGACTCGGACATGCAAGTCGCTGTATCCCAATAATTAAATCACTAATTGCCAATGAAACTACGGTAATTGTAGCGTGCGGTGATAGCCAAAAACACCTCTTACAGGCTGAATTTCCATCCTTAAGGTACATAGATTTGCCAGGTTATGATCTAAAATACGGGCAAAATAAAGGATTGACTTTGCTTAAAATTATTTATCAAATTCCGAAAATATTGATTAGGATCAAGAGCGAAAATCGCTGGTTGAGCGGGTTAGTGGCAAAAGAAAGGATAGATGCAGTGATTTCCGATAACCGCTACGGGCTATTTTCATCAGCCGTTTACTGTGTTTTTATTACCCACCAACTCCGGATCAAGGTTCCTTTTGGAAAGAAAATAGAAAATATGATTCAGCGGATAAGCTATCAATACATCAACAAATTTTCAGAATGCTGGGTTCCTGATTTTGAAAAATCGCCTTCACTTGCTGGCGATCTTTCACACCCGGGCAAACCGATGGAAACACACCTGCGATATATTGGCTTTTTGTCGAGATTTGAAAGAAGGGCTGATAAAGCTGTTGAGAATGGATTACTGATCATGTTATCCGGGCCGGAACCTCAACGGACAATACTTGAACAAATACTATTCGCTCAACTGAAGTCTTATCCTGGAAAAGTAAATTTCTTAAGAGGAACGCCTGCTAAGAAAGAAAAACCTGCAATAGGTTCAAATATCAGCGTTTACCATCATCTTCCAACAAGCGAACTAAATGAAATTATTAACGAATCCGAATTTATTATCTGCCGGTCGGGATACAGTTCAATAATGGATGTGGTTAAACTGGAAAAGAAAAGTATTGTCATTCCCACCCCGGGGCAAACCGAGCAGGAATATCTTGCCGATTATTTATCAGGAAAAAAAATAGTTTTCAGCGTTTCACAAAAGAATTTCATGCTGAGCGATGCGCTGGAAAAAGCCAAAAAATTTTCCTTTGAAAAATTTGAAAACATCGAAGACAGCTTGATGGAAAAAGCTGTTGAAGATTTGGTAAAACGAATCAGGAAATAGTTTTCATCATAGCGTGAACTTGCGCACCGCAGGACGAATCATCAAATTAAGACTTCGCCGATGGCCCTGTTGGTATTAAACTGCTCAAATCGTTTTTGGGTAATCAAAAAACCAAAATTCCTTTTGCGCGGATGAAAATTCACTCCACTTATTTGCCGGTGAAGTAACTCCGAATATTCCGCAGGTCGGCATGTTATCCAGCTGCACCGTTGTTAATCGATTCACGAAATCAGTTATTCCGGGGTTATGAGAAAATATGGCGATGAAATTATACTTATCGTCAAACTTTGCAATTATATCATAAAAAAGATCGGCGGGTGCGTGATATAATTCGCTGATAAACACAATTTCATTTTCGTTTTTACCAAATTCTCTTATAAATAATTCAGCCGTTTTTTTTGCCCGCTTTGCGGGACTGGCAACAAAAAGTTCCGGCATTATTTTATTTTCGATCAGTCTTTTGGCCATAGTTGGCGCATCTTTTTTTCCGCGCTCATTCAAGGGGCGATCGAAGTCGCTCAGTGTAGCGGTATCCCAACTGCTTTTGGCATGCCTGATAATTAAGAGTGTTTTCATTAATGCAAAAAAAATCAATGATCAATATCCCCTGATGTTTTTCCCTTCCATAAAATTAATGAAAGCTTTATTTACAACACGATTTCCCCCGGCAGTCGGGTAGTTACCGGTAAAATACCAATCACCTGTATTTGTAGGACAAGCCGCGTGCAATGATTCAATGGTTTGATAAATTACCTGGACCGGGATTTTAGTTTCCGGCGGCGTTATCAACTGCGCAATTTTATCTGAAATTTGATCCGTGGTAAATGGTTTGTATACATGCTTCACTACATTTTCTGTGTGCAGTTGGCCCGTTCTTTGTAATTCTTTGCACTTGTTATATAAATCTTTTAAACAATTTTCTTTGTTCGTTTCTCTTGTCAATTCAATTGCCGCGCGGAAAGCAATAAAATCACCGAGTTTACTCATATCAATTCCGTAACAATCCGGATACCTGATTTGCGGAGCCGAAGAAATTACTATTATCTTTTGCGGCTGCAAACGCGCAAGCATCCGCACGATACTTTCCTTTAATGTTGTTCCCCGCACAATGGAATCATCGATTACCACCAAGGTATCTTTCCCTTTTTGCACCGTGCCATAGGTAACGTCATAAACGTGTTGAACCATTTCATTCCTGCTCACATCTTCCGTAATAAAAGTCCGCATCTTGACATCTTTAATCGTAACTTTTTCAATCCTGATTTTGCGATT
>DATGFZ010000548.1:0-5490 GCA_035308805.1 Puia sp.
GCTTCTTGCGGCAATATCTTAATTTGAACGAGTTGGCGACCAATGCAGTTAAACAATACATCAGTGACGTCAAATCGAAAAATTTTCCCAACGACCAGGAACAATACTGATCCCGTTATTTTTTTATATCGGCATCCACAATATCATAGAGGATTAATGATTTGTGTTGTTTTTTCATTTTGATAAACATGCTTCTGCAATCAGTAACCTCTACCAGTTCATCCAGCACATCCAATTTGTCGTAGAATAAATCAGCAAGATGTTTTTTTTCTTTTTCAAGAATCGATTTTGCCTTGTGAAGGTCGTAGGTATAGCTTTTGCGGCTGGTTCGTTCAGAATACAAAGCAAAATTTCTCGCTTTATAATTTGCGGATTGCAATTTCAGAACCTGGCAGGCGCAAATCTTTAGAGCGGGTCGCACTTGCTTTTCTTTCTTATTGAGAGAATCACTTTTTCTTAAAGAATCACTTTTGCCAAATAAAAGACCGTGACAGATTAAATTCTTGTTCGGACTTGCAAATATGCCGTTTGTCCAAATAAACAATAAGGCAAGGATCAATGCGGGTAAAAAGGGTTTCATGCTAAATATAATTTAGTTAAAAGCACAAGCATTGGCAAGTTTTTTTGGGGAATTTTGGAAACTAAATTCAAAAAATGATTCAGCTAAAACAAAACGAGGATAAATGGGGATAGGATTTTCCTGCGAGACTGAATGACAAAGAACATCAAAAAAAATGATATTTCATAGCGGCACAGATTTTTTTTGATTTTTAGGCGCCATGTGCGTCTTTCTCAGTAATTTACAGCATTACTAATTACTGCACTTAAAACTAAAAATTATGAGAAAATTGGCCTTGTCGCTGGGCTTAATGGTGTTTTCATGCATTTTATTTGCCCAAAATACGATCACCGGTAAAATAACTGATTTAAAAACCGGCAATCCCCTGTCGGGTGTGTCTGTAAAATCAAGAACGTCGAGAACCGGGGCTCAAACAAACAACGACGGCATTTTTAAAATTCAGGCAAATGTTGGGGATGTTCTGGAAATCAGCAGTATCGGTTATAAAACCCAAAGAATTACCATAGCCAGCCAGTCTGATATTTCAGTCAGCCTGGAACAAAATTCAACCGAATTGAATGAAGTGGTGGTGACGGGAAGCCGCGGCGCCCCCAGAGTGAGAACGGAAAGTCCCGTACCCGTCGATGTCATTAAAATAAACCAGGTTGGCGAAGTGACTGCTAAAATGGATTTGACATCCATTCTAAATATCGCTGCTCCTTCTTTCAATTATAACAAACAAAGTGGTGCAGATGGCGCCGATGCCATTGATTTGGGAACGCTGCGCGGCCTCGGGCCAGATCAGACATTGGTTTTGATTAACGGTAAAAGAAGACATCAAACAGCTTTTGTGGCGTTGTTTGGAACGAGGGGTCGTGGTAATTCCGGTACTGATTTAAATGCAATCCCAGAAGCCGATATTGATCATATAGAAATATTGCGTGACGGTGCATCTGCGCAGTATGGCTCGGATGCGATCGCTGGCGTCATCAATATTGTATTAAAGAAAGATGTAAATCACCTTTCGATCAACACGGGTTGGAGCGGGTATTACGATCATAAATACAATTCATTAGATGCTGTAGATCCATCTCAGTATGTAACTGGTCACAAATTAGATGGTAATGCAGTTACCCTGGGGCTCAATTATGGATTGCCAATTGGAAAAAGCGGTGGCTTCATAAATTTTGGAGGTAATTTTTTATCACAGGGGAAAACGTTCAGGGAAGAGCCTGATACAAACGTTTCCACCAATCCCCAGGCGCTTCCTATTAATGCGGTAAGAAGAGCTTTTGGTGATGCTTCAGTTACAGAAGGCGGGGCCATGTTTAATGCAGAAATTCCGATTTCAGGAACAAAGACCACTTTTTATTCCTTTGGAGGTTACAACTATAAAAATTCAAACGCATATGCTTATTCAAGAAATTTTTCTTCCGTACCTGAAAAATATCCAACGGATGCACAAGGCAATGTTGACTATGTTCCCGGGATAATGCATACCGCAAGTGATGGGTCAATATTTTATAATCCTCTTGAGGATGTTCACATTACTGATATATCACTGTCTGCCGGTTTGCGGGGAACCACGGCTTCTGAATGGGATTGGGATATTAGCAATACGGTAGGCTACAATAATTTTCATTATTATGGTGATAAAACGTTTAATGTCTCTTTTCCAGTCGGCATGCAAACTGCCCAAACACATTTTGATGATGGGGGATTTTCCTTTTTGCAGAATACGGTCAACGCAGATATTAATAAACGATTTTCTGCTGTTGCATCAGGATTAAACCTTGCTTTTGGACTTGAATACCGCTATGAACAATATAAAATATATGCTGGAGAAGATGCTTCCTGGAAAAATTATGGATCCTACTTTGTTTCTGGCGGAGATACCACATTTAAAGTTTCCGGAGCACAGGGCTTTCCGGGTTTTACGCCGGCAATTATACCCGGCAGCAATATCCCTGGGGATGCTGTTGACGCGAACCGTTCCAATTTTGGAGCATATGCGGATGCTGCGCTTGATGTTACAAAAGAATGGCTTGTAGATTTTGCGGTGCGTGCAGAAAATTATAATGATTTCGGATTTCTCAGTACCTACAAGTTAGCCACCCGTTATAAACTAACGGACAATTTTAATCTTCGCGGTTCTGCAAGCACTGGGTTCCGCGCACCGTCATTACAACAAATTAATTTTAGCAACACATTTACGACTGCTGGCATTGCAGGCATCAGTTACGTGAAGATTGCACCCAATTATGGTCCCATTGCAAAAGCCGTTGGCATTCCGAATTTAAAACAGGAAAATTCTGTGAATGCAAGCATTGGCTTTGCCTGGAAACCAATAAACGGTTTGACCATAACCACGGATGGCTACTTGGTAAAAATAAAAAACCGCGTGGTGCTATCCGGTGAATTTGACGCAAGCGTTCCCGCGCTGACTTCTATTTTAAATCAACTGAACATCAGCAACGCAGAATTTTTTACCAATGCTGTGAATACAACAAATGTAGGGGTTGATATCGTATTGGATTACACAAAAAGGTGGAACAAGCAATCTTTTAAAATTCTGTTAGCGGGAAATGTGCAACATATGAACATTGATAAGATAAACATACCAGCAGCACTTAATCAATCGTACCTCAATCAGCAGGAATTTTACAGTACAAGGGAGCAGGCATTTTTGCTTGCATCAGCTCCCAATGCCAAAATTGCTTTATCGTTTGATTACACGGTTAACAGCTTTGGGGCAGGCATACACTTTACTTATTTCGGGAAGTTGCAAACCCAGGGATTTGGATATGATAGTCTTCCTAATGTTGACCCCAATGGTCCCGGCGGTTATAATGTTTCGGGAGCAGCTTCTGGTTATGATCCATATGTTTTGACCGACGACGGAAAATCTCACGTTCCTGAAAATTTTGTCTTTCATCCGAAAGTAACGACTGATATATATTTTTCTTACAAGATTTGTAAAAATTTTACGGTGTTCGCAGGCGTCGATAACCTGTTTAATGTTCATCCTGATCAATCAGTCGTTCCAAATGCGCGAGAAGAATCAGCATACGATAGTGAATCAGGCGGACCTTTTGATGCCGTTCAGATGGGTTATAACGGAACCAGGTTGTTTACTAAACTCGCTTTCAATTTCTAAAAATATTTTCCTGAATAAATCAGAGCCGGGGCTTTGCTTCGGCTTTTCATTTTCATTCACCGATTATTAATGCCCATTCATCTATTTCTATATTGATAAAACATTCTCTTATCCGTTTTAACTTTACCATTATAAAAAGTGGAATAGTTTTGTATCCATTGCTTTTCTCTTTTCATTAATTTTATAAACGTTTTTCAAAATCCTTTCTTAGGGATTCCGGCAGGGTTCTTTTTATGAAATCAGGCAAAATAATTTTCCAGGTAATTATTCACATTGCGGTTTGGGCGTGCTTTCTAATGCTGCCTTTTGCTTTTTTGCCAAGAGAAAAAGAAGGTTCGTTTATTCCTGCCCAGTCCTTTTCCTTTTATTTTGTATTGATCAATTGTTTTTACATCGGTTTTTATTATTTGAATTTTTATGTTATTATCCCCAAATTGCTTACCCGCAAAAAGGTTATTCCTTTCATAATCGTCAGCGTTATTTTTTTACTTTTTTTCGGACTTTTTCCAAGGCTATATCATTATTTCAGTGATACCCTGCAATGGCTGCCTCCCATCTTGCGCCGTTCAACGAGACCAAGAAATTTACTTCCGCCCTTACTCTCTCCGGGCTCCATTGCGATATTCTCCATGGTGTTTGCCGTGAGCACAGGATTGCGTGTCGTTACCCAATGGTTTCAGACCGAGCAGCGAAACAAAGAAATCGAAAATGAAAAGCTGAACACCGAGTTATCGTTCCTTAAATCACAGATCAATCCGCATTTTTTATTCAACACACTTAACAATATTTATTCGCTTGCCGCTGACAATTCAAAACATACAGCCGAGGCCGTGATGAAACTTTCCAGTATTATGCGCTATGTGCTGACGGAAGCAAAAAACGATTGTGTTCCGGTCGAAAAAGAAATTGTATTTATCCGCCATTATATCGAGTTGCAGAAATTAAGACTGACAGACAAATCAAGTGTTGATTTTATGGTCGATGGTGATCCCGTCGGTAAAAAAGTCTCACCGTTGTTGTTTTTGCCTTTTGTGGAGAATGCTTTTAAATACGGAGTAAGCACAAGAGAGATTTCTCCCATTGTAATCTTACTTAAAATAAAGAATAACGAATTGTTTTTTACCGTAAAAAATAATAAGCACAAAAGCACCCTGTTGAAGCCGGCTGAAAACACGGGAATAGGGATAAATAACAGTCGCCGCCGGCTGGAATTATTATACCATGACCGTTACACGCTTGATATTGATAACAACGATTCTACTTATACCGTTAATTTAAAAATTAATTTACAATGATTACTTGCCTGGCCGTTGATGATGAACCCCTCGCCCTGGAGGTTTTAAAAAAATATATTGCAAAAATTTATTTCCTTGAATTGA
Organism: Puia sp.; assembly: GCA_035308805.1. GTDB lineage: Bacteria > Bacteroidota > Bacteroidia > Chitinophagales > Chitinophagaceae > Puia. The sequence continues at coordinate 5,096 of DATGFZ010000548.1, forward strand.
AAGGAACATTTACCGACGCTTTTGAAGCTAAAAAAGCGCTCGATATTGAAGCCGTGGATTTGATTTTTTTGGATATTCAAATGCCGGATATCAATGGAATAGAATTTTCAAAACTCGTCAATAAAAAAACAACAGCTGTAATTTTTACAACCGCTTTCAGTGAATATGCAGTTGAAGGTTTTAATGTGGACGCGATAGATTATTTATTAAAACCCATCGAATACGATCGTTTTCTAAAAGCAGTTTACAAAGCAAAAGAATACATTGAATATACAAACAGCCAGGAACTCGCCGAAGGGTATATTTTCGTAAAATCTGATTACCAGATGATGAAAATAAATTTGAAAGACATTATTTATATCGAAGGATTGGACGACTACATAAAAATTTACCTG
>DATGFZ010000549.1:0-1985 GCA_035308805.1 Puia sp.
AAACGTCCACTTTTCCAGACTTTCATTGCTCTTCACCACATTATCAATAAATGCCATGCCGCGAATGCCATCATCGGGCCCGGGAAAATCCAGGTTTTCCGCCGAAGGTTTTGTTCCTTCAATTTTTGCAGAAAGCGTCATCGCAAAATTTCTGTAAATATTTCCGAATGCTTCGAGATAACCTTCAGGATGTCCGCCGGGTGTTCGCATATTTTTAGTAGCAAAACTTGATAAAGGTTCTTTGTATCCGATGCCTGCCCGAAAAATTTGTGTCGGCTGATCGAGCCATTTTGCAATCAAGGTATTTGGTTCCTGTTGCGCCCACTCGAGTGCACCTTTTTCTCCATAAACACGAATACGCAATGCATTTTCTTCACCCGCCGCAACTTGCGATGCCATCAGTACACCCGTTGCCCCATTATCAAAACGCAGCAGGACATTTCCATCATCATCCAATGCGCGACCTTCAACCATCACATTCAGATCTGCGCATAAATGAGTGATTCTTAATCCTGAAATATATTCTGCAAGGTGAGCAGCATGTGTTCCGATATCTCCCATGCATCCGCTCTTTCCGGATTTCTTTGGATCAGTTCTCCACGCAGCCTGCGCATTTCCTTCGCGCTCGGTCAATTTACTTAACCATCCCTGCGGATACTCAACCCAAACTTTTCTAATTTTTCCTAACACACCATTCTTTACCATCTGCTTTGCCTGTTTTACCATCGGGTAGCCGGAGTAGGTATGCGTCAAACACAATATCAGTCCTGTTTCCTCCACTTTCTTTTTTAATTGTTTTGCCTCACTTAAAGTGAATGCAATTGGCTTTTCGATTACTACATTAAATCCGTGATCAAGGGCCATCATCGCCGGTGCAAAGTGCGCAAAATTTGGCGTGACGACAGTGACAAAGTCTATTCGCTTATCAGCTGGCATCTTACTTTCTTTGGCTATCATTTCATCGTAGGTGAGATAGATTCTGTCTGCCGCAAGAAAGAGTGATTCTCCACTGTCTTTGGCAATGGCCGGATCAATGCTTAATGCACCACAACACAATTCTATTAACCCGTCCATATTGGCAGCAATGCGGTGAATGGCGCCTATGAATGCATCTTTGCCTCCGCCAACCATTCCCATTCGCAACTTTCGTTTCATGTTTTTTTATTTATAGTTTTAAATTCTATGTGCCTGCAGAATTGTTATTCTTCCAAACGATCAATGAAGCAAAACAAAAGTTCATCATAATTTCAAAATCCAGGCTTCTTGTCTTCGCCTCTTTGCGAACAAATGTTTTATTCATAATAAATATAATCTTTTTAAAAATTGTCAAAATAACATTTATGCCCTTGATTTTTAAAAATAAAAAATTACATTTATGAACTGTTTCGAATTTTTTTTACGGCATTGATAAAGTTACATTGTTCAGTTACCCTGAGAAAATAAAAAGACTAACGATTAGTTCATAACCAAACAAACTTGCCATGTCATTAACTATTCAACGAAAACAACTTTTTGTTGCCAGCCGCATTGCCTTAATATTCACTGCTATGACATTTGCCTTTCGGGCTTCGCTGGAAGGCGTGTGGGGTGATGCTTTTCATCTTACTAAAGAACAACTCGGCTGGATATTTAGCCCTGCGTTCTGGGGATTCACGCTTGCAATGGTTTTTGGTGGACCTTTATGCGATGTGATAGGAATGAAACGTTTGCTGGGAATTGCATTTGTCGGGCATTTGGCCGGTGTAATCATTTATCTCGTTGCGAAAGACGCAACCATGTTATTTGTTGGAACAGTTTGCATTGGTATTGGCAACGGTATGGTGGAAGCTGCCTGTAATCCTTTAACCGTAACACTCTTTCCAGAAAACAAGACAACAATGCTAAACCGGTTTCATGTGTGGTTTCCTGGGGGTATTGTTATTGGCGGATTGATCTCTTACCTTTTTATTGAACAATTAAAAATAGACTGGCATTATTTGATTGCG
>DATGFZ010000550.1:0-7154 GCA_035308805.1 Puia sp.
GATATTGTAGAATGATGAAAAGTTATCCGACGCTGCATTAAAACGATAAAGGCCATCGCTAGTGCCGGCCCATAAAACACCTTCAGCATCGGTAAGGACACATTTAACATTACTATTCATCAAATAGTGGCTGATAGCGCCGTTATTTTTATTAATCCGGTTCAATCCGATTGCAGTAGCTGCCCATATGTTCATTTTATCTTCATCAACAAAATAAACCGTGTTATTGCTTAAACTGCTGCTGTCTTTATTGCTGTGCCGGAAATGATAAAACTGCCCCGTAGCTATATTCATTTTATCAAGCCCCGCATTGGTGGCAATCCATAAATTTTTGTCCTTATCAATATAGTTATAATTAATAAAATCACTAATCAGGCTGTTTTTGTTGGCAGTGTCATGCAGGTAATGGGTAAAAGTTCCTTTCGCCTCATCAAACTTGTCAAGGCCTCCCTCGGTTCCAATCCAGAATATACCATGATCTTCTGCGACAATTGCATTAACTACATTATTGATCATGCTGCCAGAATCTTGGTTATTGTGCAGGTAAATTTTTTGCTCACCTGTTTTTACATTTTTGCGGATAAGGCCAGATGCTCCTATCCAAAGATTGCCTTTGTCGTCTTTGTAAAAAGTATTGGCACCTTGGTCCTGCGGTTTCATACGAATTACTGTAAATGGCAGAATAACTTTATTAGGGGGATGTATTCTATAAAACTTGCCGGTTAAAGTGGTAATCCATAAATCACCCTGCCTGGATGAAAATGCCGACCAGGCTTCATTATCTGAAAAGCCGGAGGTGGTGTCTGCAGCAAGGATTTTATCAGGCCCAAATATGAAACCATGATGTGTTATATTTTTCGTTTGAGGGTCAAATTCATTAATACCCGCAGCAAAAGTGCCGATCCATATTCCACCACTATTATCTTCATGAATAAAAGTGATGTGATCAAAATTAATCGCGCGGTATAATGGTCCCCGACTCAGGTTTTGAGGATGCGTTGAATCATAGAGGTAATGTGTAAATACTCCAGTCTTTCTGTCTAGACTTTGCAATCCATCTCCGGATGTACCTATCCAAAAATTTCCTTTGGAGTCCTCAAGAATCGCTCTTACTTTATTGTTGGAAATACTGCCCGGCCTGGTGGGGTCATGCATGTACCGGGTGAATTTTCCCGTGGCCTTATCAAATCTGTTCAACCCCCCACCGGGATTACTGCCCCTGGGCGGAAAAGGTTCTCCGCAACCCACCCAGAGAGTACCCGTCCTATCTTCATATATTACCCTTACTTCGTTAAAACTTAAACTGGTTGGGTCGTTTATATTAAAAGGATGATGTATAAATTTGCCTGTTTTTCGATCATACAAATCCAGTCCGCCATAATTGCCGATCCAAACACTATTTTCATGGTCAACGAGAATAACAGGTACCGTATCATGTGCAATGCTTCCGGGATCAGAATCCATATGTCTAAAGTGAGTAAATTTATTTTCAGAGGGATCGAATTTTTCCAAACCACCTCCCAAGCTACCTATCCAGACTACATCATCTGAATCTACCGCAATTGATTCCAGTTGAGAACTTGTTATAGAATTGGAATCTTTGATATCATGAATATAATTTACAAATTGCAACCCGTCATAACGGTAAAGCCCTTTATTTTTTGTAATGAACCAGATATATCCTTCGTGATCCTGCGTTAACCCAAGAATGCCCCCTGTAGCGAATGGCTCAGTGTTTGGAATTCGGATTTGATCGAATATTTTTTGCTGGCTGAATATAATTCCCGGCCGGGCTAAAAATATAAGTGTGAACAGAATGCTGACAATTACTTTTCTCATATGACTGATTGTTTGGCTGTCTTGATCCTATGAATAAAAGAAGACAAAATGTGCATCAATTCAAGTGGTATCCTTTTAGAATTCGAAGGTAATCTTTACGGTTAGAGAAAGTTACATAACAGGGGGCAAGATTTCGAATATTATTATTTGTTTAATGGCAATTCAATAATAAATTCACTTCCCTCATTTTCTTTCGTTTCGACTTTTATCTCCCCTCCATGTGCCTTAACGATATCATAGCTGAGACTCAATCCCAATCCAGTTCCCTGACCCGTTGGCTTAGTGGTAAAGAAAGGCTGGAAAATCTTATCAACTAATTTTTGTGGGATGCCATTTCCATTATCCATAACCGTTAGTACAACTTTATCATTTATCTTTTTTGTGCTCAATGAAACTGTAGGCACATATCCTTCATTTCTTTGCTTGCTTTTTTCATCTACTGCATAAAAAGCATTGTTATATAAATTAACCAGCACTCGAACTATGTCTTGTTGAATAAGAGGGATTTTGTCAATTGTGTCATCAAAATCTGTTTTCAGATTAGCATTGAAGGATTTATCTCTTGCCCGAAGACCGTGGTAACTTAAGCGAAGGCATTCATCGGCTATATCATTAATATTAACAGGCTCTTTTTGACCTGTGCTTGACCGTGAGTGTTGAAGCATCCCTTTTACAATTGCGCCTGCTCTTTTACCATGATGATTTATTTTTTCTTCATTGTCTGTAAGATCCTTTGCAATAGTCTTTACTTCATCATAATTCCCATTCTGAATTTCTTCATTCATTTCTGCAAGTAATTCTTTATTTACTTCTGAAAAATTATTCACGAAGTTTAATGGGTTTTGTATTTCATGGGCAATACCTGCTGTAAGTTCACCAAGCGAAGCCATTTTTTCCGACTGGATGAGCTGCGTTTGGGTTTGTTTTAAATGAGTGAGCGATTGATTAAGTTCCGAGGTTCTTTCATTCACCTGCGTTTCCAATAATATATTCTGATCGGCCAAGATTTGCTGCTTCTCCTGTTCCTTTAAAAGGTTTTGTGCCGACAGCGTCTGCACTTCGGCAAGCGTAGTTATTAATGCCCGGTTCGTTGTGGCTGTTTTAAGACCGAGATAAATTGAGATCGCAATCGGCAGACCCAAAAACACAAAATAAATAAGCAGGGTTGCCAATACCGTTGTTTGGTCCAATAATCCTTCCCATATATACAAAATAATATATAAGCAGATAACCGGCACGACAATGGCTGCATCCTTCTTCTTCTGTTTAAGCGCAAGGATGCAAATCCTTAATACCTCCAGCATACACAGTACAGGAAATACGATACTGGCAATAAATGAACCTATTATATCGTCGGGGACAATGGAAAAGAATGTCGCTAATGCTAAAACGACCAATATCTTAAAAACCGCCCGCCCGCGATAGCCGAATAAAACGTAAACCACAAGAACCAAGAACAAGAAAGCCACGCAAAAAGCGGCAGTTCCGACGTCAAATATCAGCATATTGGTGGAAACGCTTTCAGCATGCCCCTGGTAATAAATAAATATAAAAGTGATGTAGATATATAAGATGCAAGCGCAATAGATCAAATAATATAAACTGATCTTTTGAGACCGGTCAAAAACAAAATAGAAGAAATGGATAAAACAAAGGATCAGGAATATCCCTGCGGCTATCGAATTCATAACCAAAAGCTCCTGATTTAACCTTGATGAATTTTCGGAATTTGCCTTTGCCCCCTTATATCCATTAACGTACATGCTAAAGGCTGGGAGAGGGATAAACAGCGGGGAAATGTATAAAATTCCGGATTGGTTTCCCAAACGGACCGCAATTACCTGGTTAACGCCGCCTTTTATTTTCAATTCAAATAGCTCCCCAACGGGTGTTACCGCAATTGTTTTAGCCGGATCGTGACCGATGTAACCATATCGCTGAATTAACTTGCCGTCCAGGTATATTTCGGAAGCCGAGTATTGTAATACCCATGCCATAATTTGTTGCCCGGCTATGACGCTATCGGCCCGGATGTGAAGCCTCAACCAGCCCACGCCGGCATTTTTTAGCTGATCGAATTTTGTGATATCTGTTCCTGGATCAGCCAATTCCCACTTACTGTCATCGAAACCCGGGTTGGCCCACCGAGAGTCATCCCCGGGATGGAATTTCCAGCCGGTTAGCAGGGTGTCCTGTTCCAATAACTTATTCAAATGGAATACCTGCCCGTTTTGGGCAAATGTTTTTGGTATAGAAAATACCAACAGCAGTCCTAAAAGACAAACCCTCCTCATACCGCAAACTTATTTGTTTTTGCAATGATAGGCTAAAATGAAACTACCGGAATCTAAATATAACAAAACTCATTTTCCGATACAGAATATTAAGTATCGCGATTCTACTGGGTTCTAGAGGAATTAGTGAACGATTAGTAACACGAATTCTTGTTATTTGATGGATAACGTAAATGGATAACCGAATTCTCGAATATCAAAATAGTGCCCATATAAATATTCTTTGAAATACTTATTTTTTTCATGTTGATGATGATGTACTTCCATGTTTTAGTTTTCAATTTTTTATTTGAAGTATTATTATTCATTAAAATGATACAGATGATACAGAAATTTTTTAATGCTACCTGCTTCCGCAAGCATCTTTTTCACTCTTAATTTTTGAGTAAAAAATGTTGATCTTTTTTGATGCAAATAATATATAAGATCACTTATTGCTCCTATGTCCTCTGATTTTAATAAAGGATTGCCCGCCGGTATTTTAATTTGATTCAAAGAATCCGTCATTGAAACAAAAATTCTTCCATCAAAGACTTTAGCTATAAAGGGATATAAAAGCTTGCTTTCTTCTGTTTCTGTCCCTTGTCCCACTTTGTAGCGTTCAATGAGTGATTGATAATATAAAATACTGTCTGCTGCTTCGTTATTAATTAAACGAAAGCCACCTGCATTCGTTAATTGAATAATAGTTCTTTCAGCAAAAGAAAAAGATTGAAATCTTGTAGCCTGTCTTGCATAATAATAATTGCTGGCCATGTTTTGTTTTAAGTCTCTTTGCTGCAAAAGAATCATTGCAGAATCCAGATAATTAATTTCTATACTTATTGACACAAGCGCGTGTTGTAATGTTATGGAGTCTTGACCCAAATCTTCTACGTATGACTTGATGTATTCTTTTCCCCTTTGATGATCGGTTATATTTTCCCTGATGTTTTCTGCAAAAAAACCCATCGTCACAGCAAGAAATATCATTAAGAATTCTAAAAAATATTCTTTGAACTTTTTCTTTTCTACATTTGGGTGATGATGTACTTCCATGTAGCAGGTTTAGTTTTGGTTGATGTTATATAACAAGAACAATCCTATAAATGATTTTCAAAGAAATGTTCACTTGGATAAACTGGAATCAGTAATCTGTTTATTAAAAATATGAAATGAATTGGGATTCAGCATAAAGATATTTTGCGACAAGAAAACTCTGTGGTAATTAGATTAATTGGATGAGCCGGTGACATTGACCATCAAATGCCGGGGCGGATTGAGCAGCAAGTTCATTTTTACGAATTTCAATGAATTCATTGGTCACCAATTATCTTGTACTATATAATTGTACCTCGCTGCTCCTTTTACATTTTTATATAAAGAATCAAGTTTGGGTTGCAGTCCGGCAATAGTATGCAGCACTCTGTTGTAATGTAAAGTGTCGTATTTCAACTCTTGTGCCAGCGATGTCATATATTCTTTTTCCTTAGTTCTATCGCCTACGTGTTCTCTTATATTTTCAGCAAAAAGACCAAGCGTTACTGCAAGAAATATCATCAAGAACTCGAGAAAATATTCCTTGAAATGTTTTTTCGTGTGATGCACGTGGGGATGATGATTTACTTCCATTGTTTATTTTATTTATTTAATTCGTTTTTGGTTATTTTCAACAATGACTCATTGTGGGTATTCAAATCTTGCAATAATAATTTATTCCCGAATGACTGGATGTAGCTGGTTCTATAATATGAAACGATTAGTCTTCTTTCTCTTTCAGTTAATTGGGGATACGGCTTTATTTCAGGAATATGTGTTGGGCTTATCTCGTCATGGATGTCTTCCAGTGAAGTTAATTGAGAAAAAAGATTAGCAATTTGTGTGTTTTTGACAAAATTATAATTTTCGAATGATTGTATTTGCCCGGCGTATTTCGACATAGAATCTTTCAACGCGACATTATGTATATACCTTAAGCCACCGGAATTTACTAATTGCTGATACGCTGATATATCAATTGATGGACTTATAACAATATTCACACTACCTACAAGGCTGCCCGTTACATGCAGATCATTATTTTCTTTTTCCCGGAAAAACAGATTCACTGCACTGTCCTGCAATGGCATTAGATATGCATACAAACTATCGTAGTTATGGAATATTTTTTTATTGTGATTAAGTTCTTGCTGAAATGTTTCAAGATATTCTTTAGCAATTTTTTCTTCTGCAAAATATTCTCTGATATTCTCTGCAAAAAAACCCATCGTTACTGCAAGAAATATCATCAAGAATTCCAAAAAATATTCTTTAAATTGTTTTTTCTTGTGATGAACGTCGGGATGATGGTGTACTTCTATGATAGCAATTTCAGTTTTGATTATGTTGTGTAATGGGAATTATCTTACCAGCAATCTATTTATTAAAAATATGAAATGAATACGATTTGGAATAAACTTGTATTTCCCATAACCTGTCATCACAGGACATGACACGAAAAACATCAACTTGTACTCGAAGTTCTTCTTTCAATTTCGGGTATCATCTGAGTAACAAATTTGTGGAAAAAATGTGCAATTATATGAAATAATAAGAAATTTAAAACATTTAGCAATCAAACAAATGATACGATCGGAAACTAAAAGAAACCAACCTTACTTTCCGATACAGAATATTAAGTACCGCGATTCTACTGGGTTTGAGAGGAATTAGTGAACAGATTAGTGACACGAGTTTTTGTTTTTCATGGCTAACGCCAATATATAACCGAATGGACGAATATCATTAAGAATTCTAAAAAATATTCTTTGAAATTTTTCTTTTCTACATATGATTTATGATGGAACTTCTATGTTTTAGTTTTCAGTTATAGTTTTGAGTTTGTAGTTAATTTACGATTGACAATTCACCTCTTCATTCATTTTCTTCCAGGTCGTATTCCTTTTTTATCAGCGAAATAAGTTGCACCGTACTTTCTTCAAGTTTTTTATAGATCCCGATTTCCTGGTACGCAAATGTTTTTTCGCGCATCATAAATCCCAA